>DAOPYU010000246.1:0-7035 GCA_035353095.1 Candidatus Sumerlaeota bacterium
TCCTGTGGCGAAACTGTTCGTGATGGCTCCGTTTACGTTATAGCCGATCAACCCACCGAGGCTTAAATAATCATACTGGTTTGTTCCGGTAACTGGTCCTGTGGCAAAACATTTCGAAATCTTTCCTTCATTGTGTCCAATCAAGCCACCGGCCACCCAAAGATTGTATTCCGCGGTAATGGTCACCGGACCGGTGGCAAAACACCCTTCAACAGTACCGATCCCTTTATATCCGGTAAGTCCTCCTGCGCATCCAGTACCCGATACCACACTGTTCGCATGACTCCCCGTGATGGAACTGTAATCACTGTATCCCCAAGGTGACCCACAGGATCCAATCACCCCCCCGACATACAATTTTCCCGTCACTTGTCCGGCTGCGGCACAGTTTGCAATTGTTCCATAGCTACTGAATCCAACCATCCCTCCGATATTGTTCCCGTACGTTCCAAATCCCGTCACGTTGCCCGTGGTGGAACAGTTTTCGATCTTTCCCCCGTAGATCTGCCCAACCAGATTTCCCACAGAGGAATTTCCCGTCACAGAACCGCCTTCGAGGGTCAAGTTGCGGATCTCGCCTCCCTGGCCCAGGGACGCAAACAGTCCGACATATTGCTCGGAGGGGCGGTTGATTGTCAAACCCGTGATCTTGTGCCCGTTCCCATCAAAAACTCCCTGGAAATAAGTCGTTCCCGTCCCGATGGGCCGAAATCCCTGGGTTCCCGTCGTCCCCTCGTCGTTCCAGTTCGCCGTGTCCGACGCGTCAATGTCGTTCATCAGCGTGTAATACCCGTCAAGGTCCCCCGCCGTGGCGATGGCCTGCAGTTCGGCCAGGGTCCGGACTTCGTAGTTTTTCTGGAAATTCGCCGTCACACTTCTCGGGGCGTCCACGAGGCAGGAGAGGGACAGGGCAATTGTGTCACTCGTTCCTCCACCCGTCCACCCGACAAAATGCGCACCGACGGCAGGGGTGGCAGTCAGGGTGACCTGGGTACCCGCGGCATAGACACCCCCTGCGGGGTTCAGCGTGACCGATCCCGCTCCCAGCACGGTGACATTCAACCGGAACGGCGGGGGGGCAAAACGAAGATAGGGATAACTCTGCCCCTCCACGATTCCCCAGACCGAGGCAAAGTCCCAGCCGGAGAACGTCGCCATCTGCTTCATCTCGGCGGTGGTTCTACCGAAACAGCCCTCCCCGTCCTTCACACTGCCTGTCGCAGAGGTCTGACCGGTGATCTGCCGATCCCAGTAACAAGCCGTGACACTTGTGTTTGTTCCTCTATTTCCAAAAAGTCCACCCACATAAGCGGTTCCTGTCACGTGGCCGGAGGCAAAGCTGGTGGAGGTGGAGCTGTCATAGTTGACACCGGACAGTCCTCCGACATACGAATGACCCGTGACGGAACCGGTCTCAAAACAGTTTGCAATCTGGCTTCCTGACTGGATATATCCGATCAGCCCCCCCACATACTGCATCCCCGACACCGGGGATGTGACATAACAGTTTTCGACGGTTCCCCCAGTGACTTCCCCCGCAAGTCCTCCTGCATACGTTTTGCCCGTAATATTTCCGCCCTCCAGCGACAAATTCCGGACTTGTCCCCCGTTTCCGACACACCCGAAAAGCCCGACTCCACTTTCCTGCGGACGATTGACCACCAACCCGATGATCTTTTTTCCGTTACCCTCAAAAACACCCCGGAAAGCAGTGACGACGGAATTCAAAGAACTCCCAATCGGTCGGAACCCTTCCCGCGCGCTCAGATTGGTTCCCGCGTCGTTCCAGTTGACGGTGTCCGAAGCGTCGAGGTCATTCATCAGGGTGTAGTACCCGTCGAGATCGCCCGAGGCGATGGCCTGAAGTTCGGCCAGTGTCCGGATTTCGTAGTGGCGGCGGAAGTGTGCGGCCACACTGCGGTGGGTATCCATCAAGATGGACGCGGAAGGCGCTGTCGAGTCGCCCCTCACTCCCTGCCAGTCCAGGAAAGACACCGCCGTGTCCGCAGGGATCGCGGTCAGGGCCACTTCGGTCCCGGCGACATACGCCGCGCTCTGGGGCAACGCCGAAACCGTTCCCGGCCCCTCGGCCGTGACACTCAACCGGAAAGGGGGGGGCGAAAAGCGCAGGTAGGGGTAACTTTTCCCGGCCGAGACCCCCCAGGTGGATGTAAAGTCCCACCCGGTGAAGATCGCCTGTTGTTTCATCTGGGCGGAGGTTTTCCCGAAACCATTGTCGCTGCCCGCCGATGAGGTCTGCCCGGTTGTCTCAGTGTTCCAGTAGCTATTTGTCACAGTCCCATAATTGTATCCGGCCAACCCGCCGACATCTTTCTGTCCCGTCACTTCCCCGATGGCAAAACACTTCTGAATCGTGCTTCCATTGTATCCAAGCAGTCCACCCACGCTCTGTCGTGCGCTCACCGGACCGGTGGCGAAACAGTTCTCGATTGTATCCGAGGAAGTGGTCCCAATCAGCCCCCCTGTAGATCCATCTCCTCGAACCGTACTCGAAGAGAAACAGTTTTGAATTTTACCGGAACTGCTATCTCCCACTAATCCTCCCGTACCAGAATTTCCGATCACCCTCCCGGAGGCAAAACTGTTGACAATCGTTTTATAATTGTGTCCGACCAACCCGCCGACTTCCCTGTTGCCGGTAACAGTGCAGGCAGCGGAACTTTGAATAATACTCCCCGCATAATTGTCTCCCACCAGCCCCCCCAGGTATAAATTGGCCGTTACCGTACCGGAGGCCGCACACTCCACGACTGTCCCCCAGATATTGTATCCGACCAATCCTCCCACATAGGTGCTGCCGGAAATGACTCCTCCCGCCCTGCAATTTCTGACATTCCCATCGAGATATCCAACCAGATGCCCCACAGACGATCTCCCGGTTGTGGAACTGTTTTCGAGCGTCAGGTTCAGGATACGGCCCCCGACCGTATCGCCCCAATACCCGGCAACCCCAAATAATCCGACTTTCTCGGCGTTCGTCCGGTTGATGCTCAGGCCGGTGATCTTTTTGCCATTGCCATTGAAGATCCCTCGGAAGGGGAACGACTCGATCCCGATGGGCCGGAAACCCTCCAGTACACTCGTATCGGTCCCCGCATCGTTCCAGTTCGCCGTGTCCAAGGCATCAAGGTCGTTCATCAACTGGTAGTATTTCCCGGTGGTGTCGTTGGCGGCGGCCCGCTCGCCGAGCCACACCAGGTGGCCCAACTGGGTGATCTGGTACGCCGTGGCGGTGGTCAGTCCGTCCCCCCCCGTGGGAACGACGGCCGTCTGGGCCTGAACACTCGGGAGACCCACACGGATCAAATTGAAAGAGAATAACAGAAGCAGAATCGGGGAAAAACGATGCCTGCCGCAAGTTGTGGGGACGATCCACTGGAGAAATGGCCTGTGGGAGAATTCTTCCCGGAAACGCTCGAACAAACCTCGGGTTCTGGTTCTGAACAACATGATCTGAGTCATCTCCTGCATTCCGTAGAATCATATGATTGAGCGACGAGGACCGGCACATTTCCTCATTTGGGCATTTCCAGGGAAAACGCCCCCCGCCCTGTAATCCGTGGTTGTCATAAATGCCCATTACAGAAACCAACCACTTTATTCTTCATATCATGCATGAAACATATAGAAAGTCTATTCTATTCGACAATTCGGCAGATGGATCGCCCGCTCATACCCCGTTGCAATCAAAAGGGTACCGCAGACCCCTTATCGCGTTTCTCAAAATTGAGTATCGATTCCCCTCTACCACAACCGATCCAATATCAACGATTTATCATTCTCAGGGACAGGTTAATCAGGAATATTTTTGGGGAAACTTTCTAACCACGAAAGGTACGAAATACTCGAAAGGAGAGGGGATTTTCGGGTTTTCTTGTGTTCTTTCGTGGTTGAATAAAGCGGTTTCAGCACGCCCCCCTTCGAGGGTTTGTGTCATCTTGAATGCAAATTCGGATCAGCCCCAAAACGGAAGAAAAGGTCCTTGCCGAGTGCTGTCACGTGATGAACATCTTCTCCGGTATATCGCCCGCGCCAGAATGACAAAGGAAGAACAGGACATGCTCCATACGTAGAAACAGGCCGGGCGTTTCGGACCGGCGTGGGGCGGGGAAGGGGACCCCATCTGCCTGTCAGAAAGGGGATTGGGGACACCCTGACAACACGCACACGATGGGAGAATCCGTCTCTCCCATTCTGTGTCCCGGAAACAGGGTCCGGAACGCGCTTTCTCCACCTCGAACGGGGTTTCTCCGGATAATTCCGGTGTAGTCTGTGCGCCTGTTTTTCGCCACCCTCTGCCGGGGCGCAAAAGAATTCTGGGGACCGATCCGGGCGGCCACTTCGCTCCACTCCCGATCGCTCGCCCCTCGGACGAAGATGCGCTTTCTGTCTGCTGCGAGTCCTTATCGCGGCGTCATGGCGCGCACATAGTGGAACTGCCGGACCAGACGCGCCAGGTTTTCATTGTCTTTCAGGGTGACCGGATTGAGCAACCCGGACGCCTGGAGGGGGGAGGGCGTCGCGGGGCGAGCGCCTCCGACGGCCAGGTTGCCGGCAGCGCTGTACCAGCGCACGTGGTGTTGCGCGAACAGGTTGAGGGTCTCTTCGACGCCAGCCGCATCGGCGGGCAACCACTCGGTACACAGGACCGGGCGCCCATATCGGTTGGCCACGCTCAGCATCCAGCCGGTCTCCGGCGTCTTCTGATCGCTCGAGAAGGCAAGCACATCGGACAGCGACCAGATGTAGGCGCAGAGCGACGCGTCGGCGACTCCGGGGTAGGTGAGTTTGTCCCAGCCGTGAATTCCCAGGCCGCCCATGTGGGCCAGGGAACGGCGGTAATCGAAATCGGGCGCGAAGTCCTCGACTCGAATGGCGGGCGTAGCCGTCAGGGGCTGACCGGGGAATTCGAAGCGCGCGGCGCGGAAGACCGCCTGGAGCAGCGAGCGGGCCCGGTCCGGGGCGACCCCTCCGGCGCCGGGCTGGTGGTAGAGTTCCCAGCAGAAGATGCGTCCATCGCGGGCAAAGGCCCGGATCACCTCGGCGACATACGCCGTGAGGTCTTCGGTCGAGTGGGCCGCGTCCGCGTCGGTCAGCAGCACGGGCGTCACGGCCATACCGTGGCGGTCCGCCTGCGCCAGAAAGTCCCCCATGCGCTGGCAGAACAGTTTCGGGTCCGCTTTCCAGGCTTCGTAGTCGAGACGGACCCGCAAGCCGTCGCAGCCCGCGTTCTGCAATCCGGCCAGTTCCGCCTCCGTGGCCTCCTGCCTGGCCACATCCGACTGCCACAGTTCCTTCCAGGAATTCGTCCCTCCCGGCCGCCAGGTGCATCCCCGCATCGGCCCCAGGACAAACCACTTCCACGCCCGTTCCTGGAGCCAGCGGTCGCTGACTTCGACGCCCGGGTCCGGATTCTCCCCCGGTTTGGCGAAATGGAAGTTGCGGATCAGATCCAGGTCCCGCCAGTCATAGGGCGTTCCATCGGGATGCAGGATGTCGTGGAACCAGGGTTCGTTCGAGTCGAAAGTCGAACGCTTCCACGTCACCGTCCAGTTGCTGTCGCTGGTGTAGAGCCCCCAGTTGAACCAATGGATGCCGTGTTTGGAGAAAAAGGGGAGGACCACGCCGAGGGTGTCCCCGGTGGGCCGCGCCAGACACTCCGTACAGACGATCGGGCGGTCCGCAATCTGTTTGAGGCAGGCGATCATCGCCTCGGCGCTCCCCATCTGATTCTTACAGCAGTCGTACTGGTGGAAGTTGTGGATGTCGGCCATTTTTTCCACCTCGACCCGGTCGGCTTCCGGCTTTGAACCCAGGAAGAGTACCGACGTGGTCAGGGGCTGGAGGGGGTTGACTTTACGGGCGGCCAGCAGCAGTTCTCCGGCCATGCGCACATCGGCGGGACTGTTCGGTTCGTTGAAAACGTCCCACAGCAGGATGCGCTCGTCGTCCCGGAACGCCCCGATAAAGTCGCGCGCGAACGCCTTCAGGTTCTTCTTCGCCTCGGAAATCGGGTCCTCCGGGGCATTGTCCTTGATTGCGTCTCCGTTCCAGAGAAGAACGACCGCGACCCGGAGCCCGTGCGCCTGCGCGTCCTGGAGCAGATGGCGCAGGCGCTCTTTCGCCTTGTCCGGCGACTCCTTCCAGGCCGGATAGAAATCGCCCGCCCGTACGCTGTTGTAGCCGAGGCTCTGGGCCTTGCGCATCACATCCAGACGGGTCATGCCCGGATAGCCGAGGCCGAACTCGTTGAAACCGCGAATCACGCCAACCTTGTCATTCCAGGCCCACGCTTCCTCCCGGGTCCACTGCCCCCGTCCGGCACGAGGGGTTGCCGCGACAACGGACTCCCCCAGGGTGGGCGTGGGCGTTTCGTCCGCCCGGGCCCACAAGGCCGTCACCAGAACCACCCCCAGCGCCAGTGCCCACACCCCCATCCGATACCCGCGAAACCCGGTTCCCGTCCCGAACCTCTTTGAGCGATTCATGAAACCATCCTTTTCGAAGCGCATCTTTTTCCTGCCCCACAACAGTTCGCATGTCTGTGTACAAACGAAAATATCTTACCGATGCGGATTGTTATTTCAAGCCCAAAACCGCAGCTGAAGCGCCTCTGCCACGGCTTCGAATGAACTGAGAAGAGTCCGCAGATAACGCCGATTTACGCAGATGGGCCTCATTGGAAAAAAAACACGATTTACAGGATTGACAAGATTCATCCGACCCTCTTGTCAATCCTGTAAATCATGTCCATTTCTTGCGGTTCTTTGTCTCTGTACGACTCTCTCGCAGAATCTACGCAAGCCGCACGTATTTATCGCGCGGCTTCCCTCAATAAGCGCCCCAGCGGGGCGCAGGCGAGTAGCCGGGGGTGGAGCGAAGCGGAACCCCCGGACCTGTCCCCTAATTCTCCCGCCCCGGATGGGGCGGAGGAAACGCGAGGGAATCTGATAGAATATGTTGGGAAACTGCTCATCATATGTGTGGCGCAACCGCCCTGCGCCCCTCCGGGGC
>DAOPYU010000247.1:0-7033 GCA_035353095.1 Candidatus Sumerlaeota bacterium
AAGAACGCAAGCAGTCGTACGACAACAGGCCTTACGGAACGATCATCGAAGAAACGATGTCACATTCTTACAAAGTTCATCCTTACCGTTGGACTCCCATAGGGTACCCTGAAGATATAAACAAGGCCACCATACAGGAATTCAGGGATTTTCACGACACCTATTATGTTCCGAACAATGCCACCCTCTCCATTGCCGGCGACATTGATCCGGAGACCGCAAAAAAACTGGTTGAAAAGTATTTTGGCGATATCCCCAGAGGAACAAAACCCATGTACCGGCCAACGGTTGCAGAACCACCTCAGACTGCCGAAGTCCGCGACACGGTTTACGACAACATCCAACTTCCGGCCGTCATTATTTCCTATCACATGCCGGCACAGGGAACGCCTGATTCATACGCGCTCTCAATGCTCACGACTTTGCTTTCGGACGGCGAAAGTTCAAGGCTTTCCAAATCGATTGTCGACAAACAGCAGAACCACCATGGCCAGCACGTCCAGCATGGGCAACACCAGCGCCGTGGTCTGGCGGGTCAGTCCCGCAAGGTACCCGACCACCCCCAGCGAAATACATTCCTGCGCGGCGCTGCCCCCGGTCAGGATGCCCAGCAGCAGCGCCCCCAGCCACCCGACGCCGACTCCGGGCCAGGACCCAAACCGGATCCCCACAAAAATCACCACCGCCGCGACACTGTGCAGACTGACCCAGCGCCGCAGCAGAATCGGCCCCAGCGCGGTGTCCAGATAGACGGCGGCGACCAGCGTCGTCAGGGAGAGAACGATTGCCTGTTTGCGGGAGACTTCCGGCACAAAGGCCATATTCACGCACTCCTCATCGGACGCCTGCGGGCGGTGGAGTGGGCGCAATCGGGGCCGCCGCAGGGGCGGTGGACAATGTCTGCGTCGTGGGGGCGGCACTGGAGGGCAGATCCAGATTGTCGTTCTGGCGCACCAGCAGCACCAGCACATCCTCGATGAACCCGAAGGACACTGCCGGGGTGACATCGGCCACCATCTGTCCCGACAGATTCTGTCCGGCGCCTCCCACGGTCCCGATCAGCAATCCGGCCGGATAGAGCGATCCATACAGGCCGGAGGTTTCCACCCGCTGGCCCGGTTGGAGATCCACCTGACGGTCGCGCAGCACGATTTCCAGGTTGTTTTCGTCGCCCGTTCCCCGAACCCACCCCTGAATCCGCTGGGGCAGGACGACGCAGCCGACGCGGATCATGGGGTCGTAGAGCAACTGGACGGTGGCCGTATCGCGCGCCACGTGCGAGATGACCCCCGTCAGGCCTTCCATGTGCAACACGGGGTCGCCGAGCCGGATGCCGTCCTGCGTTCCGCGATTGATCAGCAGAGAACGGTAGGTGCGGTCGCCGTAGGCCACGGCAGAGGCGGCGACATAGCGCCAGCCGCGCGATTCCGCCAGAAAGGCCGTTCCGCCGAGTCGTTCGTAACGGGTCAGTGCGGCGGCTTTGGTGTCATTTTCCGCTTTCAGACGGGCCAGTTCCGCCTCAAGGACTTTCTCGCGCCGCCGCACCTGGCCGGTGGTCGTGATGTATTCGAGCGTCTCCGAGACGTTTCGCCCGCCCCAGCTGGTCAGGCGCGCCAGCGGCGCCAGGACGTTCTGGGCGGTCCGGGTTTCCTCTTCCGCCGGTTTTTCCAGTACTTGTTGAGGTTCTTCTGCTGGCACACTGTCCCGCGCTCGCCAGATCTGCCATGCCCGGTAAGTCCCCGGCAGGAGAACCAGAAGGAAGAGAAGGGAGAGTGTGGTCAGCGTCATCTTCTTCACTCCTCGAATCTAACCTTCAACCGCAAGGGAATCAAGGAGGAATTGCATGGGCGTCCGGCAAACCGCTGGCACATCCCCGGTTTATTGTGAAAATGTGGAGATTTGATTTTCAAGGGGTTGTGTTTTGGGGGGATCAGGCGCCCTGCTTTCGGGACGGGAATATCGGGAGGGGGAAGGGGTGAGGTCTGTTCGAGGGGAAAGGGAAGAGACGGGGCGCATTTTTTTCTGTGCCCTGCGGTGGGACACGAATCTTCTTCATCTGGGAGAGGGAATGCCTCCCGTTTTTTATTTACTTTTGTGCGGATGAAAGGAAAACTGAAAGGCGAATGAGAGGATGCCGTGACGCATCCCACCGCCTTCTGTTCCGGTCCGGAACGATTTTCAGGAGTTGTGCTCATGTTTTTTGATTCGGTTGCAAAGTGCCGGTGTGGGGCAAAGGTCTGTCAGGGGGTTCTGGCGACGGGGTTGTTGCTGGTTTTCTGTAGTTTTCTGGCCGGGTGCAAGACCACGCCGAAACCGTATGTGGCGGATTTCGGATTCTCGGTCAATGTGGCCCGGGTCAATCCCCGCTGGCCGGGGGATCTGAAGAATCTGACGCCCGCCGAACGTGAAGTGCTTGAAGAGCGGGGGCGGCCCGACTATTTCCACCTGATCTGGTCGTCCTATGAGACGGTGCTGGACCGCACCCAGCTCAACAAGGCGATCCGGAATCCGGGATCGGATAACGAAAAGGAGCGCATCGGCTGGGTTTACCTGGAAGATAAGAAAGAAATTACCTTCCCGAGTACGACCAAGTCCAAGGAAGCGCCCCTGAAGGACAAGGTGCGGGTGATCTGCCGCGAAGGAGACCCGGTTGAGCCGAAGGTGCTTCCCAACAGCCGCAATGTGCGGGTCGAGAAATGGCATTACATCAATTCGGGGGTGATTTACACCTTCGAGGACGACACCATGGTCAAGGAAGACCGGACGAGCGTACCCGCCATGCCCGGGTTCGCCGGAAGGTGATCGGTCATGCAATCGTTGCCCGGTCAAATTCTCCTCGACGAACGGCAGATTCAGAATCGGATTCTGGAACTCGGGCGCCGGATTTCGGCGGATTATGACGGGCGCGAGCTGGTTCTGATTGGGGTACTCAAGGGGGCGGTGATTTTTCTGGCCGACCTGATGCGGGCCATCACGATCCCCCACACCTTCGATCTGGTGGGCGCTTCGTCCTATGGCAACCGGACGAAAAGTTCGGGGCAGGTGACCATCACGAAGGATGTGACGGTGGACCTGAAGGGGAAGGACATCCTGCTCGTGGACGACATCTACGACAGCGGGCGGACCCTGAAGGTGCTCATGGGATTGCTCGATCTCCACCACCCGGCTTCCATCGCGGCGGCGTGTCTGGTTGTCAAAGATTGTCCCCGGCAGGAGGAAGTGGCCGTGCGGTATGCCGGGTTCACCCTGCCCGATCTTTTCATTGTCGGGTACGGATTGGACTACGCCGAGCGGTACCGCAACCTGCGCTGCCTGGTGGCGTATGAGCCCGACGCGAAGCCGGAGTCCGTGTGAACGTCCGCCTTTGAACCTGCTCAGTGAATGAGTCTCATGACCGAAGATCCGTGTCGCAAGATCCTGCTTCTCTCTCCGCCGGGCGCGCATATTTACCTGCGCGACTATTATTGCAGCCACACGTCGAAGGCCCGGTATTACTGGGGGCCGTTCGATCTGTTGGTGATTTCCGGGATTCTGCGCGAAGCGGGGTGTTTTCAACTCCAGGCGCTCGACGCCCTGCTCGAGCGGCTCAGCCCCGAGGAGACCGTCCGTCGGGTGCTGGCCGCTGAACCCGACGCGATTGTCTTCCTGACCGGAGCGGTCAGCTTTACGGAGGACTTTGGTCTGCTCGAACGGATCGCGCAGGCCTCCCCCCGCACGATTCGGATGATCGGGACGGGCGACTGCATGCTGGCCGAGTCGCAGCGTTTTCTCGAACAGTACCCGTTTCTCGACGCGGCCCTTCTTGATTTTACCTCGCGCGATCTGGTCGCGTATCTGCGCGGGGGCCGCGATCCGCTGAATAATCTCTCGTTCCGAGTGCCGGATGGCTCGTTGAGTCTCGGTCCGCGCCAGTGCGAGCGCGGCGAGTTCTCGCTGCCGCTGCCCGCCTACGACCTGTTCGACTTCAAGGCCTACCGCATTCCCCACGGGCGGCGCGTGCCCTTTGCGGGAGTCCTGACCGATTACGGGTGCGCGTTCCGGTGCGATTACTGTATCGGGGGCGAGCTGGGATTCCGGTTGCGCAACCTGGACAACCTGTTCGAGGAATTGCGCGAACTCAAGCGGCGGGGGGTGCGGGAACTATGGATCAAGGACCTGACCTTCGGTGTGAAGAAGCCGCGCACCTATGAACTGCTCGACCGGATGCGCCGCGAGCGGCTCGGTTTCTCCTGGGTCTGCCTGTCGCGTGTGAATGTGCTGGACGAAGATCTGCTCCGGGCCATGAAGGCCGCCGGGTGCCACACCATCCAGATCGGAGTCGAGAGCGCCAGCGAGGAGATCCTCGAAAAGTACGCCAAGGGCATCCACCCCGACCAGGTGCGCCGGGTGGTCGAGACGTGCCGGCGGCTGGGCATCCGCATCCTGGCGCATTACATTCTGGGCCTGCCGGGCGACACGGTCGAGTCTATTCAGCGTACCATCCAGTACGCCATCGAACTCAATACCGAGTTCGCGTCGTTCAATGTCGCCATGCCGCGGCTGGGGACGTTGTTCCGCCAGCGCGCGGTCGAGAGCGGCCTGATCTCCTCCGACCTCAAGACGCTTGACAATTCGATCTCGCAGCCGGTTTTCGAAACGAGCGAACTGCCCCGCGAGCGTCTCTGGGCCCTGCGCAACGAGGCGATCCGCGCCTACCACCTGCGCCCCGCCTTCATTTTCAAACGCCTGGCCGGTGTGCGCAGCGGGTACGAATTCTCCACCCTCTTCCGGGAAGGCCTCTCGCTCCTGGCCACGACGTTCAGGTAATCCGTTCCGGGCGGATGAGTTTTTCTGCCGAACCGGAAGGAAGACCGTCCCAAAATCCGGTTTCTTCCCGCGGGAGATCAGTCGTCCTGGGGGGTGATCTTCTGGGCGGCCCTGGAACCGCGAAGAGAGACCAGGACCCGGTAAAGGGTCGGGGTGGCGATCAGGGAGAGCAGGACTGAAATGCACAGGGCGCCGATGACCGCAATTGCCAACGGCTTGAGCATGTCGGCTCCCGAGCCGATGCCATAGGCGAGCGGCAACATGCCGAGGGCGGCGGCCAGTGAGGTCATCAGTACCGGTCGCAGACGTCGGTGTCCCGAGCGTACCAGCGCCTCATCCAGGCTCAATCCTTCCCTCTGAAGGTGTTCCACGTAATCCAGCATCAGGATGCCGTTCTTGGCCACGATGCCCACGCCGATGATCGCTCCCAGGAACGAGACGACGTTCAGCGTGGTGTGTGTGACATAGAGCGCCAGGATCGTACCGAACATGGCCAGAATGGCGCCGAAGACGATCGCAATCGGTTCGGAGAAGGAACGAAACTCGATCAACAATATCGTAAAGACCAGGACGATGGCCATGGCCAGGATAAGCATCAGGTTGCGGAAGGATTCCTGCTGTTGCTGAAACAACCCACCCAGTTCGATTGTGCCCGGCGGCAGGGTATTATCCGTGTTCAGCACGGCCTGGATTTCGGCCATGGCGCTGCCCAGGTCCCGGTTTTCCAGGCGAGCCGTAACGGCCACATTCTGGCGCATATCCTCGCGTCTCAGTTCGAGTTGGCCCGGCTCTTCCGTCACGTCCGCCACTTGGGAAAGTTTGACCAGCGCGCCTCCCGGGGTCCGGAGGGGCAGTTCTTTCAGGTTGTCTATTTTGTCTATGCAAGAGGGATCAACCTGTACGCGAATGTCGATCACGCGGTCGGCTTCCAGAACGGAAGACGCGGTCCGCCCGAGCATGGCCGTGTTGACAGCCGCCGCCACGTCATCGGTGGTCAGCCCGAAACGCCTGGCGTCAATCTCCCGAAACCGCAGGTTGAGGGAGGGGCCCGTATAAACAAGCCCGTTGAATGAATCTACCACGCCACGTACCTTCTGGATCGCCTCTTCCACTTCCGGGGCCTTCTTTTGGAGGAACTGGATATCGGTGGAGAAAAGTTTGATCTCAATCGGTTGGGGGGCCCACATCAGGTCCCCGATCAAGTCATTCAGGATACCCGGAAATTCCCAGGACAAACCGGGAACGGCGGCATTGAATTGCTTGCGCAATTCGGCAATCACATCATTCGTTGTTTTCTGGCGATTGGGTTTCAGTTTGACCAGAAAGTCGCCGGTATTCGGTTCTGCGACCCCCACATGCAAGGCCGCTCCGGTTCGGCGCGAGTAGCTTTCCAACTCGGGTGTGGCCCGCAGGATCTCCTCGGCCTGCATGAGTTGGCGGCTGGTTTCCGCCAGGCTGGTACCGGGAGGCGCCTCGTAGTCTATGACGAAACCGCCCTCGTCCATGGACGGGAGGAATTCGCTTTCCAGGCGGGTGTAGAGTTGTGCCCCGGCCAGCAGGACCAGCACGCAGATCCCCAATGTGATCCACCGGTGATTCAGGGCGATGCGCACGGCCACCTCGTAAACCCGAATGATCCCCCGCAGAATGACCCCCCCCTCGTCGGCGGCATGGTCTCCCCCTTCTCGCTCGTGTTTGCTCCCCATGAACCAGGAGGCCAGAGACGGCGTGAAGGAAATGGCCAGTACCAGCGAGGTCAACAGCGCCACCACCATTGTGAGCGCCAGGGCGCGGAAGAACACGCCGGTGATGCCGTCGAGAAAAGCCAGCGGGATAAAGACAACGACGGGCGTGAGCGTGGAGGCGACCAGGGGCTTGAAGATCTCCCGGATGGCGGTCTCCACCGCCGTGATGCGGTGCAGCCCGCTGCGTATTCGGGCATGGATTGCCTCGACCATCACGATGGCATCGTCAATCACCAGGCCGATGGCCGCGGCGATGCCGCCCAGGGTCATCAAGTTGAAACTCAAGTGGGCGATGCGCATGGCCAGCAACGTGATAAGGACCGTCACCGGGATGACCAGGGTGGCCACCAGCGTCGTGCCCGCGTCCTTGAGAAAGAGAAAAATAATCACCACCGAGAGGATCAACCCAAAAATGATCGCCTCCCAGACGCTCTTGACCGACTCGCGGACGATCAGCGACTGGTCGTAGTAGAAGGCCAGCT
>DAOPYU010000248.1:0-7026 GCA_035353095.1 Candidatus Sumerlaeota bacterium
CGCCCGAGACCGCCATCATCAAGGAATGGATCAAGGACGCCCTGTTGTGACTCCGGTCCCGATCATTCTGCTGACCGGTTTCCTGGGTGCGGGCAAGACGACCCTGCTCAACCGCCTGCTCGCCTGGCCCTCGTTGCGCGAACGGCGTGTGGCGCTGCTGGTCAACGAATTCGGCGCGCTGGGGGTGGATGGGCGGCTTGTACAGGCGGGGGGCCGCGCCCTGTACGAGATCAACAAGGGGAGCGTTTTCTGCATCTGCGTGAAGACCGACTTCATCGCGACCCTGACGGAGATCGTCGAGGGACCCGCGCCCGATCTGTTGCTGGTCGAGGCGACCGGGGTGGCCGAGACGCGCGACCTCGAGGCGTTTCTCGAATCGCCCGGGTTGAAAGGCCGGTTCGAAATCCGGGCGAACCTGTGCGTGGTGGACGCGGCGAATTTCCTCAAGGTGCTCCCGTTCCTGAGACCGGCCCGCGCGCAGGTCGAGTGGGCCGACGCGTTGCTCGTGAACAAGACCGACCTGGCGGCGGAAGGGGAGGTCCAGTCGGTGTGCGAGGTGCTGCGTTCCCTGAACCCGCGCGCGCCGATCTGTTGCGTTGAGCGCGGCGCGCTCGAAGAGGGGTTTCTCGACACCGTCCGTCATCTCCCACGGCCCGGCGAGGGGGCGGTCACGGAACCGCCGCCGGGGGTCTTCTCGCTGACGCTCCGGCCTGCGGGACCGGTGAATCGCCACGCGTTCCTCGACCTTCTGCGCTCGCTCGACCGGGAGGTCCTGCGCCTCAAGGGTCACGTAAATTTTGGGGACGGATGGGTATTTATCGAGAAAGCCGGGAATCGGATCGAGGAGAAGCCCGCCCTCGAGGGGGCGACGGAAGCGGCGTTTGTGGTGATTGCCTGGCGGGTGGACGCGGGGATGCTGGAGAAGCGGTTTTGCGCGACGTGGGAATAAAGGTCGAACACGATCCCAAACGCGCGAAAATCCTCAGGCGAATCAGGCAATATCATCAGACGAATCGGACCGATCGGTCCGATTCGTCCTGTTGGTCGTCTCCTCCGTCCTGTTCTCGGTCACTTCCCGAAGCGCAGTCGCGCGAGGTGCCAGAGGGTCCGGAACGCCAGGAGGATTTCCTTCTGGGAAATCTTCGATTGCCCTTCGCGCCGGTCGGTGAAAATGATGGGAGACTCGACGATCCTCGCGCCCTGGCGCTGGCAGAAATGTACCAGTTCCATCAGGCAGGAATAGCCGTGCGAGGTGATCGTGTTCAGGTCCACCCGGCGCAGGAATTCGGTACGGTAGAGGCGGTAGCCGGTTGTGCAGTCGTGCGTGCGCAGGCCTCCGATGGTCCGCGCGAGCAGGTTGGCTGTGGCGCTCAGGATCCGGCGGTGGATTCCCCAGTTGCGGACGCCCCCTCCGGGGATGTAGCGGGAGCCAATGACCACATCCGCGCCCGCCTGCGCTGCCGCCACCATTGCGGGCAGGTGGGCCGGGTCGTGCGAAAAGTCGGCGTCCATCGTTCCCACCAGGTCGTAGTCGCGTTCGAGCGCGTAGCGGAATCCGGCGATGTAGGCCGTCCCGAGGCCCATCTTGCCGGGCCGTTCGAGCAGGTGGACCTCCGGATGCGTCGGCATGAGGCGCTTGACCGCCTCGCCCGTACCGTCCTGACTGGCATCGTCCACCACCAGCACCTCGAACGTGACCCCCGGCGCCTGCTGCTCGAGCACGCGCGCAATGAGCGATTCGATGTTTTCAATCTCGTTGTAGGTGGGGATGGTGATCAGCGCTTGGGTCACGGGAACGGGTTCCTTCTGAAGGGTTTCGGATCTCGGGGTTCGTCCGATCGCCTCAATTCCGATTCTCACAGAGTCGAAGCGAGTGGTCCAGCAATTCCGGTCCGCCTGCGGCGCCGTGGCCGGGGACCACCAGAACCGCATCGGGACAGGTTCGTTTGACCGTTTTCAGGGAATCGGGGTACCGCTGGAGATCGCCGTCTTTTGTATTGCCCAGATTCTTCGCGTCGAGCGACTTGGCCAGACACCCGGCGAACAGAATCCGGCTCTCTGGCAGCCACGCGACGATATTGTCCAGGGCGTGTCCCGGACCGGGGTAGAACAGTTCGACGGCTTTATTGCCGCACGAGACCGTCGTCTTTTCCGGGAAGGTGTGGGTGGGACTCGGTTTTCCCGCCGCCTTGAGGAGGTCGGCGGTTTTGTCGAGCGCCCAGGATTCCGCCCCGCGGCGGTGGACTTCCGCCAGTCCGCCCGCGCAATCCTGATGCGAATGGGTGAGGATCATTTTCCGGATCGACGCCTGGCGTTTTTCCCGGGCCCAGTCGAACAGGAGGGCGGTCTGCGAGTCGGTCCAGGGGGTATTGACCAGAAGCGCTTCGTTCTTGTCAACAAGCATCAGCCCGTTGGCGGGGACGCGGCCGTACTCCGGCAGATTGAAACTGGCGGTGTACAACCAGACCGACGGCGCGATCTGCTGGATCGTCACGTCGTCGGACAGAGGGGTCGCCTTATCCGGCAGGAGGGAGAATCGGGCACATCCGGCACAGGTCATCAGACAGACAAGTACCAGGCATCTCATCTCCCAGCGGGCTTCGAACAAATTCGGCACGAGTGTTTACTCCCCGGAGCGCATATTTTCCGCAACTTCCGGCAGGCCTTTCTCTCCCGGCATTGTCGGTATTCGGCTCCCGAAGTCGTCAAGCGACTATTCAAGAACCGATGCGTCAATGCAAGCAAGAAAGCGGACCGGTTGTTTTTTTGCAGGAACTCTTCATTGTCTATACGGCCTTGGGTTTATTGAACTCCCGCCTTCGGCCCTTCCCCCAAAGAGGATGGCGTTTCGAGGTGGCATGGGCGTCCCGCCCATGAAAGGGGCTCCGGAACAACGACTTCAAAATTCCCGGCTCTGCCGACGAGAACGTCGGCCAGTCACGGGCGGGACGCCCGTGCCACCTCACAAAAAGGAGTTCCTGATCTTTTTGGGGATGTTTGTAAGAGCCGTGTCAGGCGCGTGGATTTGCCTCAGGAATCGAGCGCCTCGCGCAGTTTGGCGGCCAGGACCGGTTGTGAGAAGGGTTTCTGGACGAAATGGACATGGGGGTCCAGAACGCCGTGGCGGCCGATCACCTCGCGTGGATACCCCGACATGAACAGGACCTTCAGGTTCGGGCGGATGGTTCGCAGCTGGTCGTAGAGATCCTTGCCGTTCATGGACGGCATGATGACGTCGGACAGGAGCAGGTCTATTTTCTGCTGCGAATTTTTGACCAGTTCGATGGCTTCCTGCACGGTTTCGGTCGGGAGGACCTGATAGCCCAGCGTCTTGAGAATTTTACAGGTGAAGGAGCGGACCATCTCGTCGTCTTCCACCAGCAGGATGGTCTCCACCCCCCGCTTGACTTCTGTCTGGGCAAAGCGGACGGGTTCCTCTATTTCCATCTCCTCGAGGTTGCAGGGCAGATAGATTTCGAAAGAGCATCCCCGGTTCTTTTCGGATAAGACAAAGATAAACCCCTGGTGCTGCTTGACAATTCCATAGACGGTCGAGAGTCCCAGGCCCGTGCCCTTGCCCTGTTCCTTGGTGGTAAAGAAGGGCTCGAAGACGTGCGCCAGGGTCTTTTCGTCCATGCCGACGCCCGTGTCGCTCACGGTCAACAGCAGGTAAGGGCCGGCTTTCAGCTCCGGATGGGACCGGAGAAACGTGGCATCGGCCTGGACTTCCCGGGCTTCGATCTTCAGGATACCGCCGCCGGGCATGGCGTCCTGGGCGTTGACGGACAGGTTGATGAGGATCTGTTCGATCTGCCCGGCGTCCGCCCGAATTGGGTGCAGCGTCGGGGGCGCCAGGATGTTGATACGGATGTCTTCGCGGATGGTCCGGCGCAGGATGTTTTCAAAATGTCGGATGATCTGGCTCAGATCCACGGTTTTCAGTTCGATCACCTGTTTGCGGCTGAAGGTCAGGAGGCGGAAGGTGAGTTCCCGGGCGCGTTCGGCCGCCTGGCGGATCTGGCGCAGTTCGGTTTGAGATTCCGGGGAGTCACTCGACAGCAGGAGGTCGGTGTAGCCGAGGATCGGCGTGAGGAGGTTGTTGAAATCGTGCGCAATGCCTCCGGCCAGCAACCCCACGGTCTCCATTTTCTGGGACTGAAGCAGTTGCTGTTCGAGTTTTTTCTCGTTGGTGATGTCGCGTGCAATTCCGATATAGCCGTTCAGTTGTCCCGCCTCGCTGCGCATGGCCGTAACGGTCAGCGAAACGGTCAGGCGTCCTCCGTCTTTTCGGATATAGGTCCATTCGCGCGTTTCCTGTTCCGATTGATACAGGTTGAAGACAAAGACATGGAAGCCCGGGCGGACGCCCAGTTCGGCGGCCCGGCGGGCCACCTCTTCCGGGTCATGAAACATCAGGGGAGTCTTTTTTCCGATGACTTCGTCCGCTTCGTATCCCAGCATCAGAATGGCGCCTTTGTTGAAGATCTGAATGAGGCCCTCCGGATTGGTGCTGATGATGCTGTAGGCTCGGGAAGCGCGCAGGATGGACTGGAAGTGCTCGTTGGTCTTCTGAATTGCCCCCATCGTTTCTTTCAGGCGGACAGTCATCTGGTTGAACGCCGCGGCCCAGGCGCCGATTTCGTCCTGCGACTCGATTTCCACCTGCTGGTTCAGATCGCCCTGGATGATGGTTTCGACCGCGCGGGTCATCCGTCGGATCGGGCGGATCACCGTCCAGGCGGTCAGGAGACCCAGCAATCCGACGGCGAGCGTGATCACTCCCCCGGTGATGCCCATGGTATGGACCATGCGGGTTTTCCCATTGGCCAGAACGGCCCGGTAAGTCTCGAGTTCATCCTCGTAGGCGCTGGTGCCGATCACCCAGTCCCACGGGGCATAATAGGCCAGGCGGGCGACCTTCATGCGGGGGGTGGATTCGCCGGGGTTTTGCCAGGGATACCGCTCGGTTGCCATTTCGCCCGGATTCAGGGCGAGCGCCTTGTGAACGGCCGATTGGATGAAATAACGGCCATTGCTGTCCCGGGCGTTCCAGATGTTTTCGCCATCACGCTCGCCCCGGTGCGAGATCGCATAATATCCTTTCTGCTCCCCGGTTCCGATCACGACAAACACATATCCCGTCTTGCCGACCCGGGTCTGGAGAATGGCCTGCCGAACCCGCGACTCAAGCGTTTTCAGTTTAACGCCCGAGTAGAGCATGCCGATGATACCGCCGGTACGGTTCCAGATGGGCTGATAGGCGGTCAGGTACCAGCCGTTGACCACATAGGCGCGCCCTTGGAATGTTTTCCCCTGCAAGACCGCCTGCAAGACCGGATTGAGGGTCCCATTCGGATTGCGGGCGGGGATATAAGTCCCGATGGCACGCTGTCCTTTACGGTTTTTGACCGAAGTGGCCACCCGCAGCATGTCCCCCTGTTCGTTCATCCGCTGAAAAATCGTACAGGTGTCGCCGACCATTCTGACGACATCGTCCACAACCGGGGTGTTGACCGCCGGGTCACTGTTGGGTTCTACCCAGCCCTCCCCGATGCGCAATTGGGGCAGTTCGACTTTCTGCGATTCGGTGGTGAACTGATTGACTGCCGTCCAGGTGAGGGTTTCACTTGAGAAACGCACTTCGCCCGCTCGTTCCAGGATGGAACGAGCCACCCGCAGGTTGTTGTTGACCTGATCCTGAACCGCTTCGTCCTCTGTGCGAACGAGGTTGTAAACGCCTTGGGTGATGTGATCGAGGTCAGCGTCTATCAGTTTATTGACTTCGTCCGCGGCCAGTTGGTGGTACTGGGCGCTCTGCCAGGTGGCCAGACTCAGGAGAGCGGCCGCAGTCGCCAAGACCCCCACAATCCCCACAAGGGATATCTTGAGGCCCAGCTTAAGACCTCGGAAGAATGAGAACACTCTTGTTCCTCCACATCCCCACCCGAATGGCGTCTGTCGGTTCACCATTCATAGTACCCTCATGTCCGTCCCCCTGACAAGGCTTTTTGTCGGTCTCGTCTTGGAGAAAGAAAGGGGGACTACCTGATTGGCGAAGGGTTCCGGGGAGGGGAGGGAGGGGGGCGGGGAAGGATGAAGTCTGTATTGTATCGGCGGGTTCTACGGGGTGTTTTCGGGTTCACAAGGACCTTGCGGAAATACGGCGCCTCCCGTCCGGATCAGATCGCCGCTGCTGACGGCGCCGTTGGTCGGATCGTACTGGAAACGGACCCAGAACTCGTTCCGTCCGGTTTTCTGGCCTTCGAGGTCCTTCTGTGTGAGGTCAAAATCCCCGTCCGGTCCCCGGGAGATCAGTACGAAACCACTGTATTTCCCTTTGCGCTTTTCGTCCTGGACGGGGTACGCATAGTATCCGAAGTGGGAACCGGTACGGGGAGTCGAGAACGCATCGCGGGCAAGTCCGCTTCCCAAACGATTCTCGAATTCCGGACAGCGTCCTTTCCCGTCCGTGCTCCGGAAGGTCGAAATGACCGGTTCCTTGTCGAAGGGAACCACCTGAGTTGCGGGGTCGAGGGAAGAGGGGGGATAACTCTTGAAATCCACGTTGTACTTTTCCAGTTCATTGACGAGGGTCAACAGGTCGGCCCTTGTTCGGGCAACCTTGCCGGCGGTGTGACGTCGGGGCAAAAGTCTGGAGAAAGAGGCTACCCCCCACGCGGCGGCAAATACAAACAGAGGGACACCGGCATAAATCAGAACGACTGAGAACTTTTTCATCTTTTCCTCCTGACCGACAGTCAATGGACATCGGCGCTTCGAGTTCGCTCCCTGTTAAATAACTAACACAAGACTATCCGAGAGTTTCCACCTGACACAAGAGGATTTTTCCGGTTGTGATTTCAGTGATTTCAAGATACAATCACCCTGAAAACCGCGGTTGAAACCATAAGCCCCTGGAATTCAAGCACCTTGAAAACACCCGACGAGTGATTCCCAGACGCATGGGTTTGAGGCGGTCGGTAAGCGCCAAAGGCGCGTCTTATACCCGCCTGGGGCATCGCCCCA
>DAOPYU010000249.1:0-6989 GCA_035353095.1 Candidatus Sumerlaeota bacterium
AAATACTCGTTGAGGCAGTGACCGCCGGTCACATAGGAGTGGTGGTTGACGACGCGGTCCCAGAAGAACTCCGCCGCCGCGCGATCGCGCTTGTCGCCGGTCAGTTCATACCGCAGGGCCAGTCCCACCAGCTTCGGGATTTGCGTGTTGGCGTGGATACCGGGCAGGATGTCCTTCTGGTCGGCCAGCGGTTCGAGGACCGCCTTGTGGTGGAACTTGCGCGAGAGGGCCAGGTACCGCGCGTCGCCCGTGTCTGCGTACAGCTGGGCCAGCGATTCGTTGACCCCGCCGTGTTCGCACCGCATGACCGCCTGCATCTGGTCGTCGTTGAGGCCGGAGAACGTTTTTTCAAGCCAGTCGGCCAGTTTCTTTTCGACCTCGAGCGCTTTCTTATTGCCGCACAGGTGGTACGCGTCGTTCAGCCCTGCCAGTTCCTTGTGCAGCGTGTAGAGCGGCACCCAGGAACCGTTCAGGTCGAACCCCTGCGAGCGGATGTCGCCCTTCGCCACCTCGGAGAAGACTTCTTTGCCTCGCGGGATGGCCATCACGTACCCGTTACCGTTCTTGTCCTGACAGAGCGCCAGTTCGTCCACGATGTAGTTGACCCGCTCGCGCAGTTTCTCATCCCCTGTCGCGGCGTACATCAGGGCGCAGGCCGTCAGGTAGTGGCCCAGACTGTGGCCCGCGATCCCCTGCGTCTCCCACCCGCCATAGACTTCCGCCTTCGGTTCCAGTCCGGCTTCCTTGCGGAACCAGGCGAGAAAGCGGTCCGGTTCCAGTTTGAGCAGGTACTCGTGGTCCAGATCCATGGCGTGCTTGAACGGCCCATCGAGCAGTTTGACGTCCGAAAGCGCGAAGGCTTTCGCCTTGAGCTGAACGGGCGCCGGAACAGTCGTGGCGGCCGGTTCGGCCCCCCTCGTGAGTCCGCCCCACCCGAGAAGGGTGAGGCCGAGAATTGCCACGTGTAAAATTTTGAGTCCGGGATTCATTCGTTTCGTCATAGATCTGAATTCTCCTCACCGAAAATAAGCTGGGCCTTCCAGCGGTGTCTGAAGATTTCTTTTGCCTTGAACACCCCAAAATGGCAAGCTCTTTCGGTCGCGAGAATTCCTTCGTTTTAGGGACGGATGCCGGAGAGAAGGAAACCTGTGCCCGGATCGTTTCCCCCTGTTTCGCGTTTCCTCAGGAAAGAATCTTGCAAATCGTCCCCCGGATAGGCGAAAAAGAGGAGTGGGAAAACCGGAGGGCGTTTCCAATGGGAACGTACCCGGAACTTGCGAGTGGAGTCTTGTCCTATGCCGGGATGGCCGAAGGGTATCAGTCTGGTGATTCCCGCCTGTAACGAACAGGCGGCCATCGCGGGGGTGCTCGAGGAGGTCCACGCCTCGCTCGCCCGGGTGGGGGTGCCTTTTGAGATCATCGTCGTGGACGATGGCTCGACCGACGGCACGGCCGGTCAGGTGGACACGAAGCGGTTCCGCCTGATCCGGAACCCGGCCAACCTGGGCTATGGGGCGTCCCTCAAGGCGGGCGCGCGCGAGGCGACCTACGACTGTATCCTGATCACCGACGCCGACGGGACCTACCCCTCGGAGGAAATCGGAACCCTGTACCGCGATCTGGAAAAGGCCGACATGGCCGTCGGGGCGCGGACCGGCGTGGATGTCCAGATCCCGTGGGTACGGCGTCCGGCCAAGTGGGCCCTGAACCGCCTGGCCAATTACCTCACCGGGACGCGGATTCCGGACCTGAACTCCGGTTTCCGGGCCGTGCGGCGCGAAATCTGGGAGTGTTACGAACACTATTTCCCCAACGGTTTCTCCCTGACGACCACGATCACCCTGGCGTCCCTGTCCGACGGGCGACGGGTGGTGTTTCACCCGATCAACTACCGCGCGCGGGTGGGGAATTCCAAGATCCGGCCCATCCGCGACACCCTGAACTTCATCCAACTGATCCTGCGGACGGTTTTCTACTTCGACCCGTTGAAAGTGCTCCTGCCGGTCAGTCTGGTGTTGATGGGGTTGGGGGGGATCGTCGGAGTGGGGACCCTGATCCTGCAGAACTGTTTCGGGATCGGGAAATTCATGGACGTCACCACCCAGCTCCTGATCCTGACCGGCCTTCAGATCCTCGCGATCGGCGGTCTGGCCGATCTGGTCAGCAAGCGGTTGAAATAGGGCCTTGTGTTTTTCCCTTGGTCTCGAAAAGGTCTCGCCGTTCTTTTAGAAAGCTCCCACTGAGGTGGCCCGGGCGTCCCGCCCGTGGATGGAAAGGTTTCGCTGTTGTCTCATCCCAAAGAACACCCCGCGGTCTCCATGGACGGTCCTGCCCCGTCGCGCGATCTGTATGTTCAGATGGCGCTTTCGTACCTTCCCCATCTGACGCACCTCGTGGACCGCAATCCCTACAGCCCCACCTATGGTTGTTTCGACCGCGAGTACTGGCATTACCGCACGCTCGACTTTCCGTGCGGCATGAGCCAGGAGTTCGTCCTGCCCTTCGCGTTGCTTTACAAAAACGCCTACCCCGGCAATCTCTACCAGGGGTGGGACCGTCTGCGCGAGGTGGCCGAGGCCGGGATTCGGTTTGCGGTGACCGGGTCGCATCGCGACGGAACCTGCGACGATTATTTCCCGTGGGAACAGGCGATGGGCGCACTGGTGTTCTCGACCTACGCCTGTACGGAAGCCTATCAGATCCTGGGTCTTCAGGACGACCGCCTGGTCGAGTTTTTCCGTAAACGGGGCGACCATCTGGCCCTCCACAACGAAACCGGGCGCCTGACAAACCATCAGGCGTTTGCCGCGCTGGCTGCCTACAACATCTATCAGGTCACCGGCGACGACAAGTACCGCCGGGTGGCCGAGGATCGCACCGCCCTGGCGCTTTCCTGGCAACACCCCGAGGAGGGGTGGTTCCAGGAGTACGAGGGCGCCGATCCGGGCTATCACACCTGTACCATCGCCTTTCTGGCGAAACTGTATCAGAAGAACCGCGACGAATCGCTCCTCAAGCCGCTCCTGAAAGCGGTCGAGTTTGCCTGGCACTTCATGCACCCGGACGGGTCCTACGGCGGCGAGTACGGCAGTCGAAACACCTACCATTTCTACCCCCACGGCTTCGAAGTCCTGGCGCCGCACAGCGTCAAGGCTGGACAGATCGCCGATCAGTTCCTGCGCGGTGCGGCGCGGGGCAAGCGCTACCACAACGACGACGACCGGATGTGTTGTCACCTCGTGTACGACTGGCTCCAGGCCTACGAGGCGTACCATCCCGTCCGGCCCGAGCCGATCAATGCGCGTCCGGATTTTTCGGTCTGGATGCCCGACGCGGGGCTGGCGGTGGTCAAGACCCCGGCCTACTACGCCGTGGCGAACTTGCGCAAGGGGGGCGTTTTCAAGGCGTTTACTGCCGAGCATTGCATTGCCAGCGACACCGGCCTGATCGGCGAGACGGACGACGGGCAGGTGGTGGTGAGCCACCTGATGGACGAACAACACGAGGTCGAGGCCGACACGCGCCGCCGGGTGTACCGCGTCGAGGGGGCGTTGTCGCGTCGTCAGCGCAAACTCTCGTCTCCTGTGAAGGTGATCGTTTTTCGAATGGTGAATCTGACGATCAGCCGCTTCTTCCCGAACCTGGTGCGGTCGCTGGTCCAGAAACTCCTCATCACGGGGAAGAATCGGACCCGCTGGCGGTTCAAGCGGACGCTCGAATTCGGGTCCGACCGGATTCGGGTCCGGGATCGGTTCTTCGAGGCGGTCCCTTTCAAACGACTCTCGGCCGGGAGCGACGCCACCTCGATCTATGTGGCCAACAGCAACGTGTACCAGGAGTCGGTGTTGCGTTGTCCCTGGACGCATGCGCCGGAAGCCCTGGTCTCGGAAATCCGGACTAAAGGGGGCGTCTGGGATCGGGAGATTCGGCCGGGGAGCGCGGGCGCAAAATGAAACCCGAACGGTCTTCTGTCGCTGTTTCGACTTCCTCACCCTCCCGGCGCAAGTGGATTCTGGGCATTGTGAGTGTGTGTGTCTCGGGAGGACTGGTCGCCTGGCTGGTGAGCCGGATGGATCTGGCGGCCGCCCGGACGACCCTCCAGAACGCCCGGACGGCGTGGTTGGGCGCCGCGTTCTGTTTCACGGCTCTGATGCCGATCCTCGCCACGGTCCGCTGGATGGGGGTATTACGGGCGCAGGAGGCGGCGCGGCATTTCCCGCCCGCCCATGCCTTGCGGGCGGTCATGATGGCGAACGTCCTGAACAGCCTGCTGCCCTCGAAGGCGGGCGATCTGATCAAGGCCGTGTATCTGCGGCAGCACGGCGGGTTGACCGTCGGAGTCGGGACCGTGGTGCTCGAGCGTCTGGTGGATCTGGGTGTGCTGGGCGCGTTGGGGCTGGTCGGCGCGTTGGTCAGTGGGGTTCCGTGGGGACTGGTGACGGGGTTGGTTTTGACAGGTGGGGTGGCTGTCGTGTTGACAATCCTGGGCTTAGGTGTCTTTCCCGGAAAGCGCTGGTTCCCGCGCAAGATCGTGAATCTGGTGGATTCCACCTCCGAAGTTTTCAGAAAGTGGGGGGCTGACCCCATTGCCGTCGCCATGACGGTGGGGGGATCGTTACTGCATTGGAACCTGGCGGGCTTGACCGTCTGCTCGCTCGTGGCGGCGTTCGGCGGGGGAGTGGGGTGGGCGCATGCGTACTCGATCTTCCCGCTGGCTTTGCTGGCGGGGCTGGTACCTGCGACTATGAGTGGCGTCGGGACGCGCGACATGGCGTTTGTGCAACTGCTCCAGTCCAGCCTCCCTCTGGAACAGGCGACCCTGGTCGGGTTGGGTTATACGCTTTTCAACTATTGGTTGCTTTCGCTGATCTGTTTACCGATAGTGGGACTGGAAATTGTTCGGCTGTGGAAAACGGGGAGTGGGTGGGTCGAGGCGGGGCAGACTTCGGGGCGGGTCTCTTAATTTCTTTTAAACAAACGATAAGTTGGAAGGACCATGCAACGCTTTTACAGTGAGGGAGCGTTGTCTGAAAGGGTGGGGTATGAGTTTCGGGTAACAGGGAAATTCTGTGGTATTTGAGATGGATAGTCGGGGTCACTTGTTGTAGGACAGGACCGATTCCGATCCTTGTCGGGACGGAATCGAATTTCAGGAAAGGGATGGATTCGGGGGAGAGAAGGGGTGCTCCCGGTTCGGCCCGATAAGTTGGGATACTTTCTTATGAGCATTTGTTCGAAACGCTCGATCTGGATTCTTCTGTTGGGCGCATTTCTGGCCGCAGCGGCTTTTCAGGGCACCCGTGGGTTGTATGAGACGACGGAAGGGCGGTATGCCGAATGTGCCCGGGAGACGATGCAGTCCAGCGAATGGGATGATCCCATCTTGAACAACGAGTACCACTGGACCAAGCCGCCTATGACCTACTGGGCGATCATGGCGGGTTTCCAGACTCTGGGGGTGAATACGTGGGGCGCACGGGCCTATCTGGTGCCCTGTTTCCTGATTTCGATCTTGTGTGTCTATTGGATTGGTTCCCTGATCTGGGACCGTCAAGCCGGGCTGGTGAGCGCTCTGGTGTACGCCGCTTCACCCATGACTCTGTTTTCCTCAAACGCGGTTTCAACGGATGGGGTGTTGACCTGTTTTGCCGCGCTGGCCCTGGCTTGTTTCTGGAAGTCGGTTTATTCCCGTTCTTTCTGGAGCGTCGTGGGGATGTGGTTTTTCTGGGGACTGGCGTTCTTGACAAAAGGTCCCCCGGCGGTTCTGGTTTCCATCGGGGTGATTGCCACCGTGATTCTGATGCGGGTCCGGGCAAAAGGGGAGACAGTCCTGCGCCCCCTGACCCGGTATCACCTGGTCGGTTTTGCCTTATTTCTGTTTGTCGGGCTGAGTTGGTACATTGTGGAAGGGATTGAACATCCGGGATTGCTGCACTATTGGATCAAGGATGAAGTGGTCGGGCGAAATGTCTCGAACGAATTTCATCGAAATCCGGAGTTCTATAAAGGATTTACGATTTATTGGTCGGCGATCATTTTCGGAACGGCCCCGTGGTCTTTTTGGGCGGTCTGGCACTATCGCCATCTGTTTCGGCGCGATTCGATCCGCCGGACCTGGGCGGCCATTCTGGAGCGCCCGGAGTGGTTCTGGATGGTTTCCACCGTTGTTCTGGTGCTGGGAATCTTCATGATCAGCAAGTCGAAGCTCATGCTCTATGTTCTGCCCCTCTGGATTCCCCTCTCGCTCATGTCGGGTTACGCGCTTTCCGCGCTTCTGGAAAGAAAAGGGGTCGCCTGCAAGACGCTGGTGTGGTGCTGCCTGGGCATATGGGTGGTTTTTGCGGGTTACAAGGGGCTTGCGCCGGTTCTCGGGTCAAACAAGGACATGAAGATTCTGGCGGATGGGGTGATCCGCACGATTGGCGCCGATTCGGTCGAACGGTTGTCGGTGGTTGATGAAAACCCCCTGAATGGGTTGTCGTTCTATTTGGGAAGGGTTTTGCCCCCGATTAAAGAAAATAAACTGGCGGCGGCTCTGAAGGACCAGGAGTGGGGAGAAAAACCCTGCTATCTGGTTGTTCACACTCGGACTCGAAACAAAACAAAGGAATATGAATGGCCCGGATTTCAGGTGACCCGCATCCCCATCAACGAGGATTGGTTTATTCTGGAAGTGTCACCTGAGGTCCGTTCTTCTCCCAACACAGGAAACTGACGCGATTTCCGTTTGAGCGATTGAGAAAAAGGGGGTGTGTTCCGACTGTTTCTTTCTCACCTGTGCGAGAGATATTGAGGCTTGAAGACCGCCGTTGAGAACAGAAACGAGTCTTTTACCCTTATTTTGTGGGCTGAAAACGGTTTTGGCTCCCTCACCTTCTGGGTGAAGTCTTTTGACTGCGCCAATCGGGAGATTGCGCTCCCGGGAACCGCTTTCTCCCCCTGAAAGTGGGCATTTCTGGGAGGGCGGGCGTCTCGCCCGCCTGAAAGAA
>DAOPYU010000250.1:0-6904 GCA_035353095.1 Candidatus Sumerlaeota bacterium
GATTCATTTCCTATGAAGAAGCCTCACAGGCGGCGTTCGACCGGCGCGAGTTTCAGAGCAAGCATGCGCCGGCGGGGTGATTCTTCATGTAAGATACGGAGAGACGGGATTTTTTCCGTCTCGGGAATAAACGGCAAATTTCTTTGAAAGTGAGTACCAAGACAAACATGTTTCTGGCTGTGGACATCGGAAATACCCATATTGTGTTGGGCGCCTACGAGGGAGAGGAACTGCGTCAGGTCTGGCGGCTCTGGTCGAATCCCGCCCGTACCGAGGACGAGATGCGGGTCACCATGCGTCAATTGCTGGAAGAGGCGAACTTCCCGACCGATTCCTCGTGGGGGTGCGCCATCTCCTCGGTCATTCCCCGCCTTACGCACACGCTCAAGGCCGCCCTGAGTCGCCTGTTCGAGCGTGAACCGCTGGTACTGACGCACGAGCTCGACCTGGGAATCGAGAACCGGTATTGTCACCCCGAAAACGTGGGGCCGGATCGTCTGTCCAACGCGGTTGGAGGGGTGGCCCGGTACGGAGCGCCGCTGGTGGTGCTCGATTTTGGTACGGCAACGACGTTCGATGTCATTTCGGCAGACCGCGCCTATCTGGGGGGGATCATCATGCCCGGTCTGGAGATGAGCGCCGATGCGCTGTTTCAGAAGACCTCGCTTCTGCCCCGCATTGCGGTCGAAGCGCCCGGCAAGGTGATCGGGCGTTCCACGCAGGAATCCATCGCGTCGGGGTTGATCTGGGGAAGTGTGGCGGCGGTGGACCGCCTGGCCGATCAGGTGCGCGAGGAGATCGGCGCGCCCGGTTGTCCGGTCGTGGCCACGGGGGGATATGCCTCGACAATCGGCGCTCTGTCGAAAGCGATTGACCGGGTGGATGCCGATCTGACCCTCTACGGACTGCTGGAAATCTGGAAGCGGAACAGGCGGTGAGTCCCTATCCCTGTTTCTTTAATGGAAGAAGATTGGGGACTGGTGGATTGTTAACCCGAGTTCTTGATATGTGACTGCCAAACATGGATACACTCAGAAAATATTCCCATTTCTTTGTGGCTTGCCTCGGGTTGGTTTTGTTTTCCCTGGCGCTCTGGGTCCTGCACCGCGAATTGACGCACTACCGCTATCAGGAAATCATCGGATATATCCGTGCGATGCCGGTGCGTTCCCTTGTTTTTTCCCTCGTTTGCACGTTCCTCTGTTATCTCGATCTGACCTGTTACGATTATCTGGCCTGTCGTTATCTGGGAAAGCCTCTGCCTTTCAAGCAGACTGCGCTGGTCGGTTTCATCGGCTATGCGTTCAGCAACAGCATCGGGCTGGCCAATCTGGCGGGCGGTTCGATTCGGTACCGTTTTTATACGGCGTGGAACTATTCCGCCCTGCAGGTGGCGAAGATTCTCCTGTTTTGTGCGACGACCTTCTGGTTGGGGTTCGCCACCTTGTTCAGCGTTGTATTTCTGGTTGTCCCTCTTTCAATACCGGAAACATTTCATCTGCCTTTTGTGAGCGCCCGGCCCCTGGGTTTTGTCGCCCTGTCGCTGGTTCTGGCTTATGTGGCCCTGGTACTGTTTCGCAAGGGACCGCTAGTGGTCCGCGACCGGGAATTGCCATTGCCTTCTGCGCGTCTTCTGGTCGGTCAGGTGTGGGTGGGGGTGTTGGACTGGTCGCTGGCGGGCGCGGCGCTTTACATGTTGCTGCCGGCGGGGGAGGGGATGAATTATTTCCGGTTTCTCGGGACGTACCTTCTGGCGACCGTCGCCGGATTGATCAGTCAGGTGCCCGGAGGGCTCGGGGTTTTTGAGTCGGTGGTGGTTTTGACATTGGGGGACAAAGCGGCGCCGAGCGCTGTTCTGGGTTCGCTGGTCGCGTTTCGGCTTATTTATTATCTGTTGCCGCTCTGTTGTGCGACGGCCCTGCTGGGCGCCAACGAAATCTACGCGCGCAAGCATCATCTCGTCAAAGTCGGTTCCGTACTGGCGCGCTGGATGCCGGCGGTGGTGCCCCAGGTGGCGGCGGCCTCGACTTTTCTTTGCGGGGCCGTCCTCCTGCTTTCCGGTTCGCTTCCCGGTATTCACAGTCGTCTGGCGTTGCTGGAGAAAGTCGTTCCTCTGTCGGTCATCGAGATGTCGCATTTCCTGGGCAGTCTGGTGGGGGTGGGGCTGCTGTTGCTGGCGCGGGGGTTGCAACGGCGGCTGGACGCGGCCTATTTCCTGACCGGGGCTTTGCTGGGGGGAGGTATTCTTTTTTCTCTTCTGAAGGGTTTTGATTTCGAGGAAGCGGTGATTCTCGGGGTGATGTTGCTGGCCCTGGCGCCTTGCCGGCGGCATTTCTATCGCAAGGCGTCGTTGTGGAGTCTGCGTTTCACGCCGGAGTGGTATGCCGCAATTCTCGTGATTCTGCTGACCTCGATCTGGCTCGGTTTCTTTGTCCACAAGCATGTGGATTACAGTGCGGACCTCTGGTGGCGGTTTGCGTTGACGGGCGATGCGCCCCGTTTTCTGCGGGCCAGTGTCGGGGTGGTGTGTGTGACTCTCTTTCTCTGTCTGGCCAGTCTGCTTCGCCATGCCGAGTATGAACCGGGGGCGCCGACGGATGCGGAACTGGCCCAGGCCGAACCGCTCATCCGGGCTTCCCGGGAAACCTATCCCTATCTGGCTCTGTTGCGCGACAAGGAATTCCTTTTCAGCGAAAACGGGCGCGCCTTTCTCATGTTCGGGGTTGAGGGCCGAGCCTGGGTGGCATTCAAAGATCCGGTGGGGGACGAGAACGAGTTCTCCGAACTCATCTGGCAGTTCCGGTCCCTGGCGGATCGGCACGGCGGATGGCCGGTGTTCTATCAGATCGGCCAGAACTATCTGGATCTTTACATCGCGCAGGGGATGACTTTCCTCAAGATCGGAGAAGAGGCTTATGTCCCCCTGCGGGATTTTTCGCTTGAGGGGAAAAAAAACAAGCGGCTGCGTCAGTCGTGTAACCGATTTGAAAAACAGGGGTATTCGTTCCAGGTTCTGGAGCCCCGGGAGGTGGGACCGCTGCTGGGCGAGATCAAGACGGTGTCGGATGCCTGGCTTTCACACAAGAACACGGGGGAAAAGGGCTTTTCACTGGGCTTTTTCGATGCGGACTATCTCCAGAGACTCCCACTGGCTCTGGTGCGTCAGGACAACCGGGTTGTCGCGTTCGCCAACATTCTCACAAGCGCGGACCACGAGGAGATTTCCGTGGACCTGATGCGGTATGTCCCGGAAGTGTTGGAAGGCGCGATGGATTTTCTCTTCGCCAACCTGATGGTCTGGGGACGCGAACAGGGGTATCGTCGTTTCTGTCTGGGGATGGCGCCCCTGGCGGGTCTCGAGGCGCGAGCGCTGGCGCCCAAGTGGAATCGGGTGGCGCAGCTGATTTTTCGACATGGGGAACATTTCTACAATTTTCGGGGACTGCGGCAATACAAGGAAAAATTCGACCCCGAGTGGGAAGCGCGTTATCTGGCCTCACCCGGGGGGCTGGCCATCCCGCGCATTTTTCTGAGCATTGCGACTCTGACCTCGGGGAGCATGCGGGGGATTGTGGGAAAGTGAGGGGGACCTTCAAAGCGACAGGGGCGATTCCGTTTTTATGGAACCGCCCCTGAAGATTCAGAAATGATGCGAAGAATGGGTTACTTCACCACCGGAGTCAGGACGACATTGCGGTACTGCGCGCCGGTGTGGTCGCCCTGCAGGTAGAGCGGGCCGGGCTTGAATTCATCGGACCAGAGCGCGCCGCCCGTGCAGCCGAGCACCGGCTGGTTGTCGATGATTTTCTTGCCGTTCAGGATCACCGTCACGTGGCGGTCCACCAGGGTGATGTCGAACGTCTGCCATTCGCCGGCGGGTTTCTCGGCGCTTTCCGTGGGGGTGATGCGGCTGTAGATGCCGCCCATGTTGTGCGAGTCGAGGCCCTTGCCCGCCGTGTCGGCGACCTGGACTTCATAGATCCCGCGCAGGTAGATGCCGCTGTTACCGCCTTTATCCACCTTGGTTTCGAGTTTCAGGTTGAAGTCCTCGAATTCCTTTTCGGTCCGGATGTTTCCGTAGGATTTCCCGTGTTCTTTCGGGTCGTTGGTCAAGACTCCGTCTTTTACCGACCAGCCGTTCGTCGCGTTCGGATCGGTCAGTTTCCAGCCGTCGAGGCTGTTTTTCTTCAGCAGCTGGATCGCCTTGCCGAACTTCACCTTGGCCAGATCGGGTTTGGCCGGAACCGGCGGGATGCGCTTGCCGGTGAATTCATTTTTTTCAACGCCCCCGTCGGAACAGATCATCTGGGTGAGTTTCAGGTCGTCGCCCTGAAGTTCCGCGAAAATCGCTTCGGTGAAGACATGGGTCCGCACGACCTTGCCGTCTTTGTCTTTGCGTTCCACGTTGCGGTTGCGGGTGACGACCAGTTTCCCTTCCTTATCCACGAAGACGCTGTCCACGGGCATGATGCTGCCGCCCCCCCACAGGATACCGGCATCCAGATACCCTTCCTTCTGTTCCACACCGAGCCATCCGGCCCCCCCGCCGGGGATTGTCAGGGCCCAGTTGCCCACAAAGGGGCAGTCGGCGGCCGAACTGAGAGCCGAGAGCATCAAAAAGCCGACCAGGAGAGCGAAATTACGAACTGCCTTGCGATTCATACGGTGACCATCCTTTCAAAAACACGGATACTTTGAAGGAGGCGCGAAGGAGCCTCCATATTGCCCGTTCAGGGGGGACACTTTCTGTCAAAAGACAGGGAAGTCTTATCGTAACTGGGGACGGGACGCAAGTCTTGTTTTTGAGAAAGCCAAGAAAACCGGGGCGGAAAGGGCCGGGGGTTTTGCTTGACTCTCGCGAGGAGGCGCGACAGAATAACCGGATTCCTGGCGGCCTGGCAAGGGCGCCAGACCCTGTTCCAGGCGGATTAAACGGGGTTCCGGCATGGAAACAAAGGCCAGAGGAGGGATGACATGGCGGCGCGAAAATCCAGAAAGAAAGCGTCCGATTTCTCCGAGTTCCGCTGCCGGCGGTGCGGACGGTGTTGTACGGGTGAGGGGTTTGTGAACCTCGAACCGGAGGAATGCCAGAAGATAGCGGATTATCTGGGACTTTCGCTGGATCGGTTTATCGAGGAATATACCCGCCACGAGGACGGTTTTCAGCATTGGTTGAAGGATGGAGAAGGGGAGGATATTCCCTGTATCTTTCTGGAACGGGACCAGAACGGTCTGGCCTCCTGCCGTCTGGAAGGCCCCGTCAAGCCTCGCCAGTGTTGTGGATTTCCGATGACGTGGCGTTACGAAGGAATCGAGACCTGGTGCGCCGGGTTTCAGGAGGATGACGAAACTCGTGTCCCAGAAGATTGAAAACGCGAATCAGATTCAAAAACACTCGGAACTGGACCTGCGGATCGAAGACCTGGCCTATGGGGGACAGGGGTTGGGTCGGATTGATGGGTATGTGATTTTTGCCGGCGGGACGGTCCCGGGCGATCTGGCGCGTGTGCGCATCGTCAAGCGCAAGAAGAGCCATGCCGAGGCGGAACTGGTGCGGATCGTCGAGCCGTCTCCCGACCGTGTCGAGCCGGTTTGCCCTCTGTTTGGCCAGTGCGGGGGGTGTTCGGGGCAGAACATGAGTTATGCCCTCCAGTTGCGCCACAAGCAGCGCCAGGCTGAGTCGGTCTTCGAACATCTGGGCAAGGTGAAGCCCGAACGAATTCTTCCCATCATCGGGTCGCCTCTCGAATACCGGTACCGTAACAAGATGGACTTCACGTTCGGGACAAACGACGAAGGGCAACCGATCATCGGGTTCCACCGGCCCAAGCAGTTCAGTCACATTCTGGAAGTGCGGCGCTGTTACCTCCAGCCCGAGCCGGTGGACCGCCTGCTCGAGGCGATGCGGACGTGGGTGCGGGCAAAGGGGTTGACATCGTACAATCCGTTCACCCACAAAGGCTTTCTGCGCCACCTGATTATCCGCCACAGTGTGGACAGCGGGGGGATTGTGGCGGTCCTTCTGACCGGGCGCGGGCAGTTGCCCGATGCCGAGGAACTGGTGAGTGTGTTGCGCGAGGCCTGTCCCGAGTTGCAGGCGTTTGTCTGGGGCCTCAATGAAGGGTGGGCCGACATCGCCCGGCAGGATCGTGAGGAGTGGCACTGGGGTGAGCCGTTGCTGATCGAGAAACTGAGTGGCCTTAAGTTTCGGGTGTCCCCGATGTCGTTTTTCCAGGTCAACACCCGCGCGGCGGAATTGCTGTATGGGGCGGTACGCGATTTCCTGGGAGAGGAAGCCGCCTCGATGCGTCTGCTCGACGCCTATTGTGGCACCGGGACGATCGGGCTTTTCTGCGCCGACCGGGCGCGCGAGATTGTCGGGATCGAACTGATCCGCGACGCGATCTGGGACGCGCGGCTCAACGCCCGGGAGAACGGCATCGAGAACTGTCTGTTCCTGGCCGGTTCGATGCGCGACCGCCTGCCCTTGGCCGCCGAGACCGGGCCCTTTGGCCGGGTCATCATGGACCCGCCCCGGGGCGGTATGGACAAACGCTCGCTCAAGGGGCTGCTGGAACTTCAGGCGCCCGTCCTGATCTATGTCTCGTGCAATCCGGCGACCCTGGCGCGCGATGTGGTGACGATCTGCGAGGCCGGGTACCGGGTGTCGGTGATGCAACCGGTGGATCTGTTCCCCCAGACCTTCCACATCGAGACGGTCGTGCGGTTCGACCGGGACGATCAGGTCCGCCCGGACTTCTCCGCGTTCGAGAACCTGGAGGAACCGGAGGGCGCTCCGGAAGGGGAGACGGGGACGGTTTGAGTGGGAAATAGAGTTTCAGGAGGATCTGTTTTGTTTTCGGGAATCAAGTTGGTTGTGTTCGATCTGGACGGTACCCTGGTG
>DAOPYU010000251.1:0-6883 GCA_035353095.1 Candidatus Sumerlaeota bacterium
GCCGGCTCGAGGTCATCCTGCTTCAGGGGACGACGAACGACTCAGAGGAAACCTCAACTTCCGAATTCCGGGGATATTTCGGAATGGGCGGCATGATCGAAAAGATTCTGGTAAAACCCGGACAGACGGTGAAAAAAGGCGACCTCCTGGCCCAACTCGATATGCGGGAAGCCGAGGCGCAGTACGAAAAAGCCGTGACGTTCCTGAAACGGGAACAGGCGGTTCTGGAAGAAAAAAAGAACATCCTGAAGACCGCCGAGCAGCAATTTGCCGTGGGTACCCGGCCCGAATCGGAAGTGGCGGCAGCCCGTCTGGCGGTGAAAGAACAGGATGCCCGACTGGTCCAACCCGAACAGATAGTGAGAGCACGAGAAATTCACCTGAAAATGTGTGAACTGCGCGCTCCCGAGGATGGTGTCGTGACCGAAGTCCTGGCACAACCCAGGGAGGAATTCCGACCCGCGGGTGCGAATACTCAACCGGTCCTGAAAATAACCCGCAAGATGAAAACAGAGTCGGAGAATTCCAGATCCCTGGAATTCGGCCAGGACGGCACTCTGAGGCAGATCATGGTGAAAGAGGGGCAGGCGGTCAAAAAAGGAGACCTTCTGGCCCAACTCGACAAGCAGGAAATCGAAACACAGTACAAACAGACACGGGCAGAATTGGAAAAAGGGCAGGCGAGTCTCGAAGAGGGAAGAAACAAATTGAAAGCCGAAAAGGAAGCGGCAGCGTCTGTCTCCGTGCCCAACACCGACCTGGAGGTGAAACGGAAAAATCTGAGAGAGTCGGTATGGAAACGGACCGAGGAATTATTGGAACAAGCTGAATCCCAGTTGAAGCAGACGGAGACGCAGGTGAAAAGAATGGAATCGCAGGTGAAAGCCTGTGACCTGTGTGCCCCCGAAGACGGCGTGGTGACTGAAATCCTGCTCCAGCCGAACGAACCGGTCACCCCCGGACAACCGGTGGTCAAGATCACCCTCGACTCGAAACCCGAACCGGCAAACGGGGAGAGCACGAGTTTGACCCTGACGACACAGGAAGCCCCCTCCGATTCGGTCACCACCGCCGCGAAAAAGTACGGCATCAACCCCGACGACCTGAAGTTCTTTCACTTCACGGACCTGGAAGAGCGGGGCCGGACGATCCTGACCCTGGGCGAGACCGCCGGCAAGGAAGGAAAGGCCGCGGCGGACCTGGGCGGCGGGCCGTACCGGTGCGAGTTCGAGTATCAGGCCTGGCGCACGCCCTACCTGGTCGTCAACGCGCGCCTGCAAGGTCCCTCGAGCGGCGAGGCGGGAAGCAAACCGAAGGGCCTGATCGAAAACACGCTCTACCTTCAGGAAGGGGTGCCGTCAGTGCTGGGGATCACGAACCTGCGCGAGGGCCTGATCCTGGTGGTGCGCCTGGCCGCTCCCCCGGCCCAACCGGCCTCCACGGACCAACCGGCCCCCGCCCCCTCGGAGGGAGCCGCCCCACCCGACACGGAAGCGAAATAGCCCCATACCCCACACCGGCTCCGGTGGGGGGTGGGGGTCCCCCAAAGACGAAAAAGAAACAGAAACATCCCGACAGGGGCGGACCGGCGTGTCCGTCCCTGTTTTATCCGAAAAACCGCAGTTACGAGAACAAGTCGTTGGGGATCAGGGGGACGCAAAACTCCCGGCGGGTGAGTTCAGAAATGAGAAGCAAGACGTCGGAAGAAAGAGAAATGCGGGAAAAAGCGCCGACGGCGCGGTCTTATACCAGCCTGGGGCATCGCCCCAGGAAACCGATGGGTTTATTCCCGCAAGGGCTGAAAGCCCGCTCTATTCAGCCGTTTGTCCCTTTTCATAGTTCGGGCCTTCAGCCCTTGTAGAAAAAGGGACACCTTTCCTGGGGCGACGCTTCGCTTGCCCCAGGCTGGTATAAGACCGCGCCGTTGGCGCTCGACTGCGGTTTTTAGGTTTATCTACGGCAACCGTTGGCGCTCCCCTCGCGACTCCTGCGTTGATGCCGCCTTCCCGCAGACCGGGCAGGCCTGCATCCGGAAGGGTTTTTCGAGGTGGCTGCGGGTCAGGAGGTCCGCGTCGGTGACGTTCCTGTCCGGTCGCAATCCGAGGCTGACAAATGATCCTTGAATCCGTCCAGCAAACACCCTCTTTATCGAGAGAACCATGCCGGGACTGTTTTATGAAGTGATGCAGACAAAAGAACGCAAAGGCGCCCGGGCACAAAGATACTGAAACAGTTTCCCTTTGTGGCCCGGCATTTTTGCGTTGAACCAGTCAAAAGCCCTTTTCACTTTTCCGGAGATGATTTCGAATTCATGTGGCGACGGTACGCGATTCAGGGTTTTCCTTTTTTCAGGTCTTCCAGGTACTTCTGCCGGGATTCCAGCCGCACTTCTTCCGTTTTGGAATCGTACACAATGCGAACGCCCATTAACCCACCATACTCTTGAGAAAAGTCCTTTTCCGGAGAGGGGATTTCGCGCAACGGTTTGCAGTATTCCTCGAACGGTTTGTCGCCGGCAATGGCGTCGAGATTGAACTTGAGAAGACGATAACGCTTGCCGTCGCGCTCGAGCAGTACGAATGAGCGCCCGTCTTCGGACCACATGGCGTTTGACATACCGAAACAGACCGGGATGGCCTTTCCCTGTTTCTTGCGATTCGCCGCATACTGGCGAATCCGGGCCATTTTCTTGTCAAACTCCTCCGGATTGTCCGAGGCAAATGGCGCCTCCTTTTCAAGGAAAGGATAAACCATTCGACCATTGGCGACCAGAAGATGAGGCAACTTTTCATCTTTCATCTCGATGGAAAGCAGGAGCGTATTTCCATCGGGAGAAAGAGTTTTGTTCCAACTCATAAATCCCACTTCGTGGTATAAAGAAAAAATCTTGTCCATTCTCAAATCCACAAATGTTTCCGATGCTTGTGGAATTAGACGTCCACCAAACGGGAACACAACAAAATTCTCTCCACAAAAAATAAGATCCACGAAGGAGGTCTCGTACCTTTGCGCTATCGGAACTTGCTTGATGTCGGTTCCCTTCGAGTCACAGATGTGGAGAATGTACGAAACCACATCCGGCTTGTACAACTTGGCAAACTGATCCGGCGCGGTTCCCTTTTTAGCTTCCACCCAAGTCCCCATATGGGAGGCTGTTTTGTATTCTTTTGTCTTTTCGAGATAACCCAACTTTCCAAGAGAGGACTGCTGTATTCCCATCGTCTCGATCTTATAAGGGACGGTAAAAGAGGTTTGTTCTGGGGCTGTTGAGCGAGATACAATCCGCCCCGGAGTATCTCCAAATGCCGTATGGGTAGAGTTGGCATTATAATAATAAGCCTGCGTATTCGGGACGATGAACACAAAAGAAAGACACACAAGAAACAAAATTCGTTCTGGGATTGTCATTTTCTGCTACTCTCCTGTATACTCTGATTTTTCGCCTTCCCGCAAACCGGGCAGGCCTGCATCCGGAAGGGTTTTTCGAGGTGGCTGCGGGCCAGGAGGTCCGCGTCGGCGAAGATCCGGTCGGTCGGGCCGTCCGCCGTCACCCGCCCCTCGTGAATCACGATGGTGCGTTCGCACAGGTCCAGGATCATGTCCAGGTCGTGCGTGGCGACGATCTTGGTGTGATGAAAAGTCTTCAACAATTCCATCACCTGACGCCGCCCCCGGGGATCGAGGTTCGATGTCGGCTCGTCCAGCACAAGGATGTCGGGCAGCATCGAGAGGACGGTGGCGATGGCCACGGCGCGCTTCTCGCCCCCGGAGAGGTGACACGGCATCCGGTCGCGCAGGTGGCCCGCCCCGACCGTTTCGAGCGCGCGGGTCACGCGAGTCTCGATTTCCCCGGGCGGCAGGCCCAGGTTCGACGGCCCGAACGCCACGTCCTCATAGACCGTCGGCATGAAGAGCTGGTCGTCCGGATTCTGAAACACCATGCCGACCGTCCGGCGGATCTGAGGCAGCGTCTCACGGGTCAGGGGACAGTCGCCGATGCGGACGCTCCCCTGCGTCGGCGCCAGATAACCATTGAGGTGCTGGAGGAGCGTGGACTTCCCCGCGCCGTTCGCGCCGATGATCCCGACCGACTCGCCGTGGAGAATCCGGAAGGAGACCCCCCGCAGGGCGTGGGGCCCGTTCGGGTAGGTGTAGTTCAGGTCCTGGACTTCCACGATGTGATGGCTCATGAGAAGATCCCCACGACGACCTGTCCCAGGAGTCGGGGCAGGTTGAACCCCCTCGCCAGGAGAAAGAAGGCGATCCACCCGAGCGTGAACGCCAGGTCGGCGGCGCGGAAGTGGAGCGCGCGCACCGGCCGAAACGTGCCGTCGAACCCGCGACTGAGCATGGCCAGATGGACCCGTTCGGCCCGGTCCAGCGAACGCAGCAGCCACTGACCGCCGAGCGACCCGAAAACCCGCAGGGGCATCCGCCGCCCCTCGACCGACCGCAGCGACCACGCCGTGAGAAGGCGCGAAGCCTCCTGCGCCAGCACGAACAGGTAGCGGTACAGGAGCATCAACTGCACGACGAGAACCTGCGGTACCCGGAGCCGCTCGAGCGCCAGACACACCCCGTTGAACCCCGTCGTGGAGATCAGAATCAGCGCGGCCAGCAGGGTGAGGCCAAACCGCAGAAGAATCGAACCATAGGAAATCCACCCGCCCGACAGATGCAACGGCCCCACCTGAACCAGAATCGCCCGGTCCAGAAACGGGTTGAAAACACCGATCAGCAACGCAAAGGGCGAAGCGACCAGGACCTTGCCCAGCAGCGGCCCGAGCGGCAGGCCCCCCACCGCCATCAACACGACCGGATAGGCGATCAAGGGCAGCAAACCGGACAGATCGTACTTGTCGAACGAGACGACCGTGACCATGCAGGCCAGCGCGGTCAGAACCTTGGCGCGCGGGTCCAGACGGTGAATCGGCGTCGCCTTGAGGGCAAGCGACTCGAGCGCGTTCAGGTCCAGCAGGGCAGATTCCAGAGAAGGCATGGAGGATATGGGCCGCTTTCCAAAAAATTCGCGTCGTCCGGCAGGTTTCACGATCCGCGCAGGAACACCCGATTGCCTTTATTCAGGCCGGGAACCAAGCCGTCAGGCGATTCTGCGCCGGGACCGCAGCCCCCATCCCAGCGCCGCCACCAGCGCCAGCGTCAGACCCGCTCCGACCAGACCCGCCACCGAGGTTCCGACCGGAACGACCGCGCCCCCCCCCGTCCCCGCTTCTTCCGTCCCACCCGAAACCTCCGATTTCTTGAAATCGTAATCGGGCAGGAAGGCGGTCTTCTGTTGAACCGCTCCGGCGGCGGCAAAAACGCCCCGATCCGGCACGGCCAGTTCCTCTTTCCCGGACGTCTTCGCCATGGACCATTCCAGTCCGTCGGGCTGAGCGGAAGCGAACCAGGAAAGCAATCCCGCCGTGACACAGGTCAACAGCGCCAATCCCCCCAGCAGTTTTCGGTAGGAGCCCCCACCCGCCGGGCCGACTCCCGCCCCCAGAAACCGTGTCTCGGGACGCGCCTTCCAGACCATCCCCACCACCGCCGCGGTCACCAGTCCCTCGACAATTCCGATGGCCAGATGGATCGGTTGCATCAGGAGGGCGAACTGCTTGAACGGCAGTTCCGTAATCCCGGAGAACCGGGTTTCGAGCACCACACAAAACGCCCCCAGTTGAAGCGCAACCACCGACGCCAGCATGGCGCCCGTCAGCAGGCGCCCCTGAGTCGGGCGTTCCCCCACGATTTTCCGGAAGATCAGCGGGTAAGCCACAAAGCAGGGAAAAAAGGCCATATTGAAGACATTGCACCCGAGCGCCAGGAGTCCCCCATCGGCGAAGAAGAGCGCCTGAACCGTGAGGATCGAAGCCATCGTGATGAAGGCGGCATGTGGGCCCAGCAGGATCGAAAGAATCATCCCCCCGCCCAGATGCCCGCTCGAACCGGTGACCGGAATGGAAAAATTGATCATCTGGGCCGAAAAAATGAAAGCCCCCAGCACCCCCATGAGGGGCGCCTTGCGTTCATCGAGTTCCTCCCGGATTTTCCGGGAACAATACGCCACCAGCCCGGCGGTCGCCGCCCACATCGTGCCCGCCACCGGCGGGGAAATCAACGCGTCTGCCATGTGCATGGGTCAACACACTCCCCCTATCAAATCCAACACCCCCCGGAATTTTCTGAGGAAAATTCACAGGAAGCGGCGCCAAACGCTACGATTTGAAATCTTAATTCCCCCGGGCGGATCAGTCAACCGGTACTTCAGGCTCCCCTCACCACGGGTACATCCCCCCGAATTCGTGAGAAGGTTCACTGCAATTTGAATCGCCTGGCACCGTCCGGCACCTGGACACCCAAGACAAACACCGGAATGTTCGGATGCAAACGAATCCTGAAAGGATTCCACATACGACAGCCCAGGGCAAGCGAAGCGCCGCCCTGGGTAACCGGACAGTCATTCTCCGTGCCCTGAAAGGGCACAACAAATCTCGGCCTTTCGGTCTCTCCATTCAGGGTTTCCTCTGCCTGCAAAACTTCACCCTTTCCCCTCCTGAACCGTTCTATGTTGAACCCTTTCAGGGTTCGCAAAATAGACGTCTTTTCCCAGGGCGACGCTTCGCTCTGCCCTGGGCTGTCGTATGTACAAGCCCTTCTGGCTTTTCACCCCCCATAGATCCGGTTGATCACAACCCTCCTTCCCACAAATTCGGGAGATGCAACCTCAGTCTGGGCAGGAACTCCTCATTGTCTAGACATGCTCAGGAAAATTGTTCATCCGGATTGACTCGTTGGCGCTTTCATCGGAGCCCTCAATTACTCTTCAAAAACCCCGAAGATAGTGACATATGTCACCCAGGGTCGAGTTTCCGGTCTGGTT
>DAOPYU010000252.1:0-6869 GCA_035353095.1 Candidatus Sumerlaeota bacterium
ATCTCGACTTCCAGTACATGCGGACCATTTTCCCCGGGGCGGCCGATCAGGAAGACGGATTCCTGTACTTTTCCGATGCGCATATCCGGAAACTGCTCAGCCCGCTCTGGAAGATCGAGGAGCAGCGGCGTGTCGTCTGCCAGAACCACCTGCGCATGATCGGCAATGCCGCCACGCTCTATCGGACGGACAAGGGGCTGCGCCTCGGGCAGCCCAACGCAATACCCACGGTCGAGCAACTGGTGTCGGAACAGTTTCTCAAGAAGGAAGTCCCCGTCTGCCCGGATGGGAGGACCTATACTCTGGATGCCGAAGGAGTGGCCCAGTGTTCGTGTCACAACCGGCTGCGGTATTGCACCCCCGTGTCCGAACTGAAACTCGAGAAGGTGGCGCAGACGGAGGCGGAGGATTACAAGACGTTCGTGGAGCGGTACAACAGCTACTGGAGCCGGTACTTCGACCCGATCGGGATTCGGTTTCGCCTGAAGGACCGCATCGAGGTCGAGACCTGTATCCTGCCCTTGATCGAGAATTCGGTCTACAACCAGCTGCGCGAGATCATCGGCGGTGTGCCGGTCCAGTTGAGCAGCGAGGCCTTGACCACCCGCACGATCGTCTCCATCTCGGCCAAGGTGACCTCGGCCAGCGAGCCGATGCGGGGACTCGAACAGATCAAGCGTCAGATCTTTCCCACCCTTCCTCCGCTGTCGGAGTGTATCGGTTCGAATCTCTCGATCAATCTCTGTGACAGCGATGTGCTGTTCACCTTCGCCGAGGAGGGGATGAACCTGTTCGGGGGATTCGGAAATCTGGAGGAACAGCTGTTCCTGGGACTGATCGCCTCCTCGATCAATCTGCCGATCTACGCGGTTCTGGATCTGAAAAACGAGGCTGTGGCCGGTCAGTTCATTGAGGAAGGATTGAAACTGGCCAGTCGGCAATCGGCGGCGCAGAATCGGGGAGGACGGCACGAAACGGCGGTCGAGCGTTATACCGCCGCTCCGCACGGCACGCACGAGGTTCAAACCCTGGTCTTGCGTCTGTTTATTGTCAAGATTCGACTCTATTATACGATTGCACACAACAAACTGGTGGTCTCGACGAAGCGCTATGTGCTGGACGAAGTTCTGGACGCGCTCGATGTCAAGGCATCGGGAACCGTTCCACGCACCGAAGCCAATTTGCGTGTGAACGTTCAGCCGCCCGCCTTCCAGCAACTGCGGTCGGTGGTTCAGACCGGCTGGCAGGAGCGGATGCGCGAGGCCTGTCTGAAAAACCTCGAAAACGTGCGGGTCCTGGCCGAACTTTATGGCGCCACATCGAGCACGGCGCTGACGGAGATGGCCCGCCGCATTGACGGCGTGTCGCTGCGCTGCCCCAATCAGGGCGAGTATCGCTACGATACGGAGCGCGGGATTCCCTATTGTACCGTGCATGGGGACTGGAACCATCCCACCCAGCCTGCTGGCGTTCAGGAAACGGAAGGGCTGGTACGTTTCCTTGCTTCCCTGAAGTTGCTTTCGGTGGATTTCAGTTTCACCCCGGAAGGAATTCGTTCCAAGGTGACGCTGGACCGAAGTGGCGCAGGAACAGTGCCGTCTGTCGTTCCACCTGTCCCCACAACAACAGCGGGTGGAGGAACATCCGGAAGCGGGACGAAGTGAGGGACAGGATCTCTCGTCTCGAATGTGTAGAGGTCCGAACAAGGAATGGGGACTGAAAGGATTGGTTGAATGGGGATTTGTTTTCGTTCTCGTGGGTTTCTCTTTCTTATTGGGCTCAGTGTTCTGCTGATCGCCGGGGTTGGGAACAATGTCCGGGCGGAGAGTCCATCGTCCGTTCAGCGGAGTGTGCCGGTTCTTTATTCGTCCGATCTGTTTCATCCCCACGAGGATCCGGACGACCACTACGATCTGGCCACCCTGTTTGCGCTCGAGGAATTCGACATCCGGGGCGTGATTCTCGACATGGGGGAGATTCAGGTTCGGAAGAAAGGTCTTCCGCCGCTCGAGCAGATGATGGAAATCGCAGGACGCAAGGTCCCGTATGCGGTGGGACTCAACCGGAAACTGCGCGATCGGACGGACAAGATCCTGGATGCTCCGGCGGAGTTCCAGGGGGGAGTCGAACTCATTCTAAACGCGTTGCGGGCCTCGAAAGAAAAGGTCACGATCATCACGGTGGGCAGTTGCCGGGATGTGGCGGTGGCCTGGAACCGGGAACCGGATCTGATGCGCGAGAAGGTCAAGGCGGTGTATGTGAACGCCGGACGGGGGCCGAAGGATGAAAACCAGTGCGAGTTCAACGTCTATTACGACCGTCTGGCCTACCTGCGCCTGCTCGAGGCGGACCTGCCCATTTACTGGGCGCCCTGTTTCGGTCTCGAAGGGTACAACACGTATTATAGCGCCAGTCTCGATGAGGTCCAGAAAGGGTGTTCTCCCCGGCTCCGGAATTATTTCGTCTATTGCCTGAGCCATTCGAACGAACCCGCCCTGCCGTTTCTCGATTCTGCTCCCAGACCTCTTCCGAGGTTGCGAAACGGCCAGGGGCAGGACATGACGCACCTGAAGGACTTCTGGTGTCTGGGAACCTTCCTGCATGCGGCGGGCCGTTCCGTTTACCGGACGCCCGAGGGCGACTGGGAGGCGGTGCAACCGGCGGAGGCGCGCCGCAGGGGGTGGGGCGAACGCAACGAAACCCCCTTCGCCTTCCAGCCCATCCGACTCGGGTCGGAGGAACCGGTAAAGCCGCTTGCGCCCGATTCGGATCGGAAAACCGGAGAAATCCGGGCCGCCTGTGTGGACACCCGCCAGGATTGGGTGGCGCCCCACTCCGAAAGTCCGGATGGAGTCCCGGATGTGCGGGTTCGTGTCTGGGGGCTGGACCCGGCGAAAGCGGTCGTGTCGGTCGAAATCGCCAACCGCGGGGGCGAGCGCTGGGATCTGAAAGGGGAGGGGCCGACGGGGCGGATTGTAGCGGAAAAGACCGATACGGCGGTGGATTACGGCTTCACGCCCAGTCACCCGTTTTCCCTGTCCCTGGATTCCTTTCAATACCGGTTGGAAGTCAGATATGCCGATGGGACTTCGGTCCATACGGAGTTTTCCGAACCTTTCTTCGGCGAGGCGGATCTGAAGGTCCAACTGGATGCCGAAAATGCCGGCAAGTATGTTTTCCACAAGACGTCCGCGGAGGACGTCTATGAAAAGGTGATGGCCTCCTGTCTGTACCATGTTTTCAAGGGATTGGAGACGGGAAAATCGTAAATAGGGGACCGGATTTCTTCTCTGAGTCCTCTCAGGTTCCTGCGGGGCGGAATGGCAGGGGACCGTCCGGCTCAGGGGGGAAAGATCTCGGGCGGTCGTTGTAAACAGCGTGTACAATTGTAATGGCCTGGCGTGGGGGGATCTGTTATTCCTTGTCGTGGAATACGGGGAGAGTCCATGCAAGAGGCTTGGTTCTCCGCTTCTTTTTCTGACTTCAGGTTGTTTGGGGAGGGGTTCCGTGAAATCGTACGAGGTGCTCCGGAAAGCGGTCCATCAGGCGGGAGTCAAGTCGGTGGCGGCCGATATGAAGTTGTCTTCGTCTCTGTTGTACAAATGGTGTCAGGAGTCGGAACAGCCGCAGGCCGCGGGTGCCGACAACCCGCTCGACCGTCTCCTCCAGATCTGTCAGTTGACGGACAACACCGAGCCCGTCCAATGGCTCTGTCAGCAGTTGAATGGGTTCTTTGTGGCCAACCCCAAGCGGCCTCCGGAGGAGTTTCTGCCGCTTTTCTCTGCCACGGAGAAATTGCTGCGCGAGTTTACCGACCTGCTGACGGCCATTTCCCAAAGTGTCGAGAACGACGGGATTATCAGCCAGGCCGAAGCCTCCTCGATCCGGCAGGAATGGGAACACCTGAAAATGCTGGCCGAGGGGTTTGTCGTGGCCTGTGAAAAAGGGGTTTATTGCGAATCGAGCAAGGAATCCCAGTGATCGGTTGGACCCGAATGGAAGAGGGGGAAAGAAAGATGAAACGCATTATCCGAGTCTTGTTTCTTGTGTGTATCGCGGGTGGATTGGTTTCTGCCGGTCTTGTGGAGGCTTGGGCGCGAGGGGGAAGTGTCGGAGGCGCCCGCAGCAGCGGGGGGGCGCGATCCAGTTCGGTTTCCCGCCCCAGTTCAAGTTCGGGAAGTAGCCGTTCGTCGTTTTCGAAACCGTCCACTCCTTCGAAGCCAGCCTCAGCGCCTTCGCAGCCTTCGAGTAGCCCGTTTGGAAACCGGCAATCCACCATTCAGAATCCGCAACGCAGCCAGAGTGCCTCCCCGGCCAGGCCGGCAGACTCGGGCGCCACGTCCAGTAAACCGGTCGGGACTACACCGCAGAGCGCTTCTGCACCGGCTGCATCCGATTCTCAGTCCCCCGGTTCCAGGAGTGCGGCCTCCAGGCCGATGAGCGCCGCCGATCAGGCCACCCTGATGAAAGCCAAGACCCAGGGAACCGTTTTCAAAAACAAGACGGAAGCGCAGCAGGCTTTCGCTTCCAGTCCGGAAATCAAGGCCAAGTACCCCGCGACCTTCCAGGCGGAACCGGCGGTGCGGCCCAACTATATTCCCCAGAGCACGAGTCTGAATGGGATGTCGTACCCGGTCACCTACAATGCCTTTCAGGGGGGCTATGGATTCATGGGACCGTTGGGCGCCTGGATCATGTACGACGCCCTGTCGGACGCGGCCATGCGGGACAACCTGATGCGGCAGAACAATTACGTAGTCCAGACCGCCGAAGCAATGCCGGCTGCCGCGCCTGTTACAACTGTCGTACCGCCGGTTCAGCCGGTTCATCGGGGGACGAGTTTTTTCAATATCTTCTTCGGTCTTCTGGTTTTGGGCGGGGTTGTGGGGCTTCTCGTCACTCTTGCAAGGAAAACGAGTAAATTCTGAGCACGTTCCACCCAGGTGTTCGGCAAAAATCGAGCGGTTTCTGACCGTCTTCTGTTCTGATGATGAGAAGAATGGATACAAGGGAGATTTTGCTTTCACGCGAAAGCCTCGGGGGATGTTCAACTCGCATACCGGTAGGAAAGGGACCCAAAATGGCACTGGATCTGGACAAATATCAGGCGGAATTCTGGCGGACGGTCAAAGTCGGTCAAACGGTGGTTCTGTCCGACGAACAGGCGATCGAAGACGCCCTCAAGGCCGGAAAAGGCAAAACCGAGATAGACTATCTCGTCAAGTCCATCCGGGTGATCGAGGACCGCAAGACCGGCATCGAATGGCGGTTTCTGCGGCTGGAGTCCCCGGACAATCTGTGGATTCTGATCAAGATCGTGGACCGGGAATTCGATCTGCGCGCGTACTTCGAACCTTCCGACTTTCAGCCGGGCGACCGCCAGGACCTCCTCGACCACGAGTGTTACTGGATGTTTGACGAACCGGCGGATCCGAACAATTATCGCCTGAACGACCTGCAGTTCGCCCGTTCGTTCGAGATCGAGGGGTGTGTGTACGAACAGAAACCCTTCGGGATGCTGGCGGGATTTGTCCGGGAAACCCCTGTGGTCAAGGAACTCGATAATGTATTGACGTGTGTGTGCGAGTACAGGACCGAGGGGGAAACAAAAAACCCCGAGGCAATCTTCATCGAAATGGGGGGGGAACACAGTGAAAGAGGAGGATACATCTATGTCCTTCTAGGAAATCCGATCAGCCAGGAAGACATTGAAGTCATCTAATCGCGAAAGAAAAGGAGAACGATCATGAGTGGTTGTGAAACGGCGGCAATGAAGAATGCGGAAACCCTGACGACTCCGGAGCAGATCGCGGGAGCCTTGAAGGAATTGGGGTATGTCGTCCAGTCGGTCGAGAACGGGATTGTGGTGACCTCGCTTCAGGGACGTTTCCCGGTGGCCATTCAACCGCGCGAAGCGGAAGTGAAGATCTCCCTGGAATTGTGCCCGTGGAGCCAGATTCCCGAAGCCCGGCAGGCGGAAGTGGCCGTGGCGGCGCTCGATGCCAACACGCTCGACGCCATCGCCCCGTTCGCGTTCGGGATCAATACCGGCGCCGAGGTGGATGAAGAAGGCGCCATTCTGGTGCTGGTGGACTCGGTCGGGAACGACTTCCTGACAAAGGACGCGCTCGAGTATTCGATGAAAGCGCTGCTCGAGGCGGTAGTGGCCAGCCGCGATGTCCTGGAAATTGCGTTTGCCTGACCCTGGGTCGGCAAAGGATGTTAGGGGAGGAATCCCCGAAAGAAGGAGAGAGAACAATGGGATTGTTCAAACAGGTCGCCAATATCTTCCGTTCGAAGAAGATCGAACTGGAAGAAGCGCTGAAAGACCCGGAGCGGGACATCCGGCTCGCCATCATTGACAGCAGGAAGCAGGCGGTGGACTTTCAGGCCCGGATTTCGGAACTGAGCCGCCAGAACAAACTGCTCGAACGGCAGTTGGACGAAAAACAGGCGAAGGTCGTCAAGCATCAGGAAATGGCCGCCAAGGCTGTCGAGACCGGCAATGAGGCCGATGCCCTGACGCTGCTCGAGGCCCAGGGACGCTACGAGGCCGAGGCCAAATCGCTGCAGGATCAGATCGCGAAGAACCAGGCCGATCTCGAATCCGCCCGCAAGCAGCTCATGGCCATCCAGAGCAAGATCAAGGATGCCGAAATCAACGAAAGCCGCCTGAAAATGCGTCTGGAATCCGCCAAGATTCGCGAAAGCCTGGCCAAGGCGCGTTCCGAGATGTACTCGGACGACAACCCGCTCGTCGCCCTGAACGACTTGTCCACGGCGGTGGACAAAGCCGAAGCCTCCGCCGATGCCGTCGAGGAAGAGGTCGGGCTGGAACCGGGCAATGTAGTCCAGAGTCTCGAAGAAAA
>DAOPYU010000253.1:0-6867 GCA_035353095.1 Candidatus Sumerlaeota bacterium
GCGGGTTCTCCTGGCGGAGGACAATCTGGTCAATCAGCGGGTGGCGTGCCGGTTGCTGGAAAAGCGCGGGTATCAGGTCTCGGTTGTCGAGAATGGTGTCCAGGCTGTCGAGGCTGTGCGCAACAACGCATTCGATCTGGTCCTGATGGATGTGCAGATGCCCGAGATGGATGGGCTCGAGGCCACGGCGGCCATCCGCCAGATGGAAGCCGGGACCGGCCATCGTGTGCCGATTGTGGCCATGACGGCTCATGCCATGCAGGGCTACCGCGATTTGTGCCTGGAATCGGGCATGGATGACTATGTGACCAAACCGATTTCGCCCGAGAGTCTCTTCAAGACGATCGAGGATCTGTGTGTACACCGGCCGGCATTGAAGGAAAATCCACCACGGGAGGCGGGCGAGCCCCAAGTCACGGCGCCCGTGGATGAGATCCAGATACGGGATGTTTTCGTGCGCGAGGAAGTCTTGAATCGGATTGGCGGGGATGAGGATTTCCTGCGCGAACTGCTGGAACTGGTGCTGACCGAGATCCCCGACCAGATGGCCCAGTTTCTGGAGGCCTGTCGGGCGGACCAGAGGGAAGTGGCCGAACGGCTGGCGCACTCGATCAAAGGGGCTGCTGCGAATGTGGGCGCCCGTCGGCTGTCGCAGGCCGCCCGGACGGTCGAGGAATCGGTTCGCAAGTCCGGTATCCCGGGATTTGAACCCCTCTTCAAGGTCGTGGAACAGGAGTTCCAGACGTTCCGGCAGGTCTTGGAGCAGCAAGGCTTTGCCTGAGCCCTGCCTTGAAAGCTTTCAGAAGGATTTCGCCCAGTGGTTTCTGGTTGGAAGGACGATCCTCTTTCTTTTCAATTTCGAAAACTGATGTTGCAAACGGAACGCGTGGAGAAGAGGAAACGCGATCAATTCTCTGTCTGCAGAAGCGTTTCGATGACCTTTTGCAACTCGTGCAGGGGAACGGGTTTGTCGAAGGTGCGGTTGGCTCCCAGTTTCTTGGCCATCAGGAGGTAGTTCGCCGCCTTGCCTGTCCCGCCTCCCGAGATGGCAATGATTTTGGCGGTCGGTTTGAGACGGCGCATCTCCCGAATGGTTTCAATTCCTTCCATCTCCGGCATGAGCAGGTCGGTGATGACGACATCGAAATTTTCATTCTTGAAGATTTCCACGGCATTGCGGCCGTTGCTGGCAAAACGGACCGTATGACCGTGGTGGGTCAGGAATTCTCCAAACAAGGCGCGAATGGGTTCTTCATCGTCCACAACGAGGAGATGGGCCACAGGGTCGTTCCTTTCGTCCGGCCGAATTCGGTTGGAGGAGGAATCGGTGATTGTGCATTCAGGACAATCCCCTCCGGTCGAAAACAAAAAATACACGAATATTCAGAATAACAATTATCCTTTTTCCCCCGGAGATGTCAAGGACGGATGATTTGGGGCCCTTTCCCTCCTGTTCTTGTGTCCGTTCCTCTGTTTCTGATTTCGGAAAAAAACGACTGACTGCTATCTCTCGCAGATGATTGCCTGGTAATGGGTTGTGGTGAATTTGAAGGAATATTGACGCGTTTTGTTTCGTATTCTTTTCGCTTGAAGGCCGTCGGGGATTCTGATACGCTTACGGCCTTGGACTGAAGGGGTGGGAAGTAACGGAACAGCCCGGAATCTCAGGAATACCAGGGCGAGGAGTGGGGCGGGATTCGATCAGGTCTGAGAGGTGGGAGCGGGAAACATGGCCAGTTCTGCCAGTAAGTCGAGGAAGGATACAGTTTCGCTGGAAGCGGGGCTTTCGCGCCGGGCTTCTCTGCGAACGCTCAATGTGATCGGCGCCAACGAACACAACCTGAAAAATGTCAGTGTTTCAATTCCCCGAAATGCCTTGACGGTCATCACGGGGCTGTCGGGCTCGGGCAAGTCGTCACTGGCGTTCGATACGATCTACGCCGAAGGACAGCGGCGCTATGTGGAGAGTCTTTCCTCCTATGCGCGTCAGTTTCTGGACCAGATGCAGAAACCGGATGTCGAGCATATCGAGGGGCTTTCCCCCGCGATTTCCATCGAACAGAAGGGGGGGAGCAAGAACCCCCGTTCGACCGTGGGGACAATCACAGAAATCTACGATTACTTGCGCGTTCTGTTTGCCAGCATCGGGAAGCCCCACTGTCCGGACTGCGGACGGTTGCTCGAAGGACAGAGTGTCCAGCAGATTGTGGATCAGATTCTGAACCGTCCGGAGGGGACCAAACTGCTGGTGTTGGCTCCGATGATCCGGGGACGCAAGGGCGAGTATGGCGCCCTGTTCGACCAGATGCGGCGCGAGGGATTCACGCGCGCGCTGGTGGATGGGAAAATGGTGGATCTGGAAGAACCGCCCAAACTCGACAAGCGTCTGAAGCACGACATTCTGGTGGTGATTGACCGGGCGATTGTGCGGGCGGGCCAGCGCCAGCGCTTGACCGATTCAGTGGAACTGGCACTCAAGAAGGCCGAGGGGTTGGCCGCGCTTCAATTGGTGGGGGCGGATGGGCCGGAGGGGGAACCGGAGGTTTTCAGTGAAAGCATGGCGTGTCCCGAGCACGGGCCGAAACTGGTCGAACTGACGCCGCGAATGTTCTCATTCAACAGCCCCTACGGGGCATGTCCGCGGTGTAAGGGGATCGGGACATTGCTCGAGGTGGATGAGGATCTGGTGGTACCGGACCGCTCGAAGAGCCTGAATCAGGGCGCAGTGGTGCCGTGGGCGAATTTCTTTGTCACCAAGGCGGGGGAGCCGCTGCGCGAGGCCAGTGGCGCCTGGAGCGCCCAGCACATCCGCAGCCTGTGTAAGGCGACCGATATTGACCTGGATACCCCCTTCTCGAAATTGACGAAGAAACAGCAGAAACTGTTGCTTCATGGGAGCGGAGGTGAAAAGTACCACGTCCATTACGAGTCGAAGTCGGGAAGCGTCTATCAGGGAAAAATGCAGTGGGAAGGCGTGATTCCCCAGATCGAGCGGCGCTGGCGCGAGACGAATTCGGAAGAAATGCGCGAGCATTGGGGGCAGTATTTCAGTGACCGTCCCTGTGTCGAGTGCGGGGGCTTGCGGTTGAAGGCGGAGAGCCGGGCCGTGACGGTACATGGGGTGAATATCGCCGAGTTCTGTTCCTACTCGGTCGAGGAGGCTCTGCGGTTTATCAAAGAAACGCCTTTCTCCGACCGGGAGCGCGAAATTGCCCATCAGGCGACCAAGGAGATTGCCGACCGGTTGCAATTCCTCGTCAATGTCGGCCTGGGGTACCTCACGCTCGACCGGACGGCTCGGACGCTGGCGGGAGGCGAGGCCCAGCGCATTCGCCTGGCCACCCAGATCGGCTCGCAGCTGGTGGGGGTTCTGTATATTCTCGATGAACCCTCCATCGGTTTGCACCATCGCGACAACCGCCGCCTGCTCGAAACGCTCGAACGCCTGCGGGACATCGGCAATACGGTCATTGTCGTTGAGCACGATGAGGAAACCATTCGCGCGGCGGATTATGTGATTGATCTGGGACCGGGCGCCGGACGGCTCGGGGGCGAGGTGGTGGCGTGCGGCACCCCGGAGCAGATTCAGCAGAACCCGAATTCTTTGACCGGACGGTACCTGTCCGGCGCCGAAAAGATCGAGGTGCCCCAGACGCGCCGCCAGCCTCAGGAGGGACGCGTCATCGTGGTCGAGGGGGCGCATGAACACAATCTGCGCGATGTGACCGCCGCGTTTCCGGTGGGGGTGCTCACCTGTGTGACGGGGGTTTCCGGGTCCGGCAAGTCCACGCTGGTCAATGATATCCTGTTTCAGGAACTGTCGAACCATTTCTACAAAAGCCACCTGCCGGTGGGAGAACATCGGGCCATTCGGGGACTCGAGTGGATTGACAAGATCATCAATGTGGACCAGTCGCCGATTGGGCGGACCCCGCGGTCGAACCCCGCGACCTATGCGGGCTTGTTTTCTCCGATTCGTGACCTGTTTGCGCGCCTGCCCGAGGCGAACGCACGGGGGTACAAGGCCGGGCGGTTTTCGTTCAACGTCAAAGGGGGGCGGTGCGAGAATTGCCAGGGGGATGGGCTTATCAAGATCGAGATGCACTTTCTGCCGGACGTTTATGTCGAATGTGAGGTCTGCAAGGGGCGGCGGTTCAATCGGGAAACGTTGGACATCCGCTATCGGGGACGGAATATTGCCGATGTGCTTGAAATGACGGTCGAGGAAGCGCTCGACTTCTTCGAAAACATTCCGGTCTTGCGCAACAAGTTGCAGACGTTGTATGACGTGGGGCTGGGGTACATCCACCTGGGGCAGCCGGCCACGACCTTGTCGGGGGGGGAGGCACAGCGCGTCAAACTCTCGCGGGAACTGAGCAAACAGAACACGGGACGAACCCTCTACATCCTCGACGAACCCACGACCGGATTGCACTTCGCGGATGTGAAGAAACTGCTTCAGGTCCTCAACCGTCTGGTGGATTCCGGTTCGACGGTGCTGGTGATCGAGCACAATCTGGATGTGATCAAGACGGCGGACTGGATTCTGGATCTGGGCCCCGAGGGAGGCGATCAGGGGGGACGGATCATTGCCCAAGGTGCGCCGGAAGAGGTGGCAAAGATGAAGGGAAGTTACACGGGGCGGTTCTTGAGGGAAATACTGGGTGTATCGGTTCGGTAGAACAGATTTTCTGAACAACCGTGATCCCTTATCTTGAAATTGAAGGATTTGAGAAGATCTGGATCTCTTGAGTTTTTCAGCCCCCGGAGGGGGCGACCGTGAGTAGCCGGGGGTGACCGAAGGGAACCCCCGGAATAGGCCAAAAATAGTTAAAAGCCCTGAAGGGGCGTCCCAAACATGAGAAAGATCAAGGTGAACAATCGAAGGAAATTAAAATACAGGGACAGATGAGGAGTGTCGGGAACGATGACCTATCGAATTGAAAAAGACAGCATGGGCGAAATGCAGGTGCCGGCGGAAGCGCTCTATGGAGCCCAGACGCGGCGGGCCGAACTGAATTTTCCCGTGAGCGGGTGGCCGATGCCCCCGGCGTTCATTCAGTCCATGGGACGCATCAAGCGTGCCGCCGCCCGCGTCAATCGCGATCTGGGGAAACTCGATCCGGCTCTGGCCTCCGTCATTGAACAGGCGGCGTCGGAAGTGGTGGAGGGACGGCTGGACGGCCAGTTTGTCGTGGATGTTTTTCAGACCGGAAGCGGCACGTCCACCAACATGAACGCCAACGAGGTGATCGCCAACCGGGCGATCCAGATTCTGGGCGGGACGATGGGCAGCCGTGCCGTTCACCCCAACGATCACGTCAATATGGGGCAGTCGTCCAATGACATTATTCCAGCGGCGCTGCATCTGGCAGCGGCGTTGGGGCTTCAGAAAGATTTGCTTCCCGCGTTGAGCCGACTGGAGGAGGTGTTGTCCGAGAAGGCCCGTGTGTTCGACGGGGTGATGAAAATTGGCCGGACCCACCTTCAGGATGCTACACCGGTCCGGCTGGGGCAGGTTTTCTCCGGGTATGCGGGGCAGATCCACAACAGCCGTTCCCGGGTCGAGCAGGCGCTTGACGGGTTGGGCGAACTCCCCATCGGGGGCACGGCGGTCGGGACCGGCATCAACACGCATCCCGAGTTCGGGGCGCGCATGGCGGCGCAACTGGCTCAGGAAACCGGGCTGAACCTGCGCGAAGCGGCCAACCACTTCGAGGCGCAGGCGTCCAAGGATGCCGTGGTTCAGGCTGCCGCCACCCTGAAGACGCTGGCGGTAACGCTGACCAAGATTGCCAACGACATCCGTTTCCTGGCGTCGGGGCCGCGCTGTGGGTTGGGCGAACTCGAACTGCCCGCCACGCAGCCCGGCAGTTCGATCATGCCCGGCAAGGTCAACCCGGTCATCTGCGAGTCGGTGATGCAGGTGGCGGCCTATGTGGTGGGCGCCGACGCCGCCATCGCCTACGGTACGGCGATCCTGAGCAACTTTGAACTCAGTGTGGCGATGCCACTGATGGCGCATCAGTTGTTGGAGTCTATCCGGTTGTTATCAAATGTGTTGCGTGTTTTTGTTGAGAATGCGCTTGAAGGGCTGAAGGCGAATGAAAGCCGGTGCGAAGGGCTGGTGGAAGGGTCGCTGGCCCTGTGTACCTCGCTCGCGCCTCTGGTGGGGTACGACACCGCCGCTGCCGTGGCCAAGGAAGCCCATGCCACGGGTCGGACCGTTCGCGAAGTCGCCCGGGACAAAGCGTTGCTCGACCCCGAAACGCTCGACCGGGCGCTTGATCCGCGCGCCATGACCGAGCCGGAGAAGGTTTGATTGTATTCAGATCGCCTTCCCGTCAGGTTTCCTGGGTTTCCGGGAGGGACAGGTAAGGCGCCAGTTTGTGGCGCAGGAGGGCGATCAACTCGGGTTCCATTGGTTGGTAGAGGTCTTCGATAAAGAGAACGACGATTTTCTTCGCGGGGATAACCGACCCGAAATCCTGAGTGATCCGGTCTTTGTGATTTTTCTCCATGACAAATACCCGATCTGCCCACCGAAGATCCGCTTCGGTGAGGTGGATGCGGGCGTTTCGGGATATTCCCCGAGATCTTACGTCATAAACGGTGGACCCGGCGAACATCTGTTCCGCCGTGTAGCTGCGAATCTTGTTCTGCGCGCATACGAAGAGCACTTTCTGACGGGTTGTCACTTGAGGAAGACTTCTTTCACCCTGGAAACCGCAGTTATCAACCCAAGTCCTCTGTATTCAACCGGCTTGGGTGTACCCCAAAGGTGATTCGCGGGGGGAAGGAACCGGAGATCGAAAGGGGCGGGTCAAGCGCCAACGGCGCGAACCATTGTAGCCTGGGGCATCGCCC
>DAOPYU010000254.1:0-6836 GCA_035353095.1 Candidatus Sumerlaeota bacterium
TCTACGGAACGGCCAACGCGACGCAAACGGGTTCCCTCTACGCCAACGGCGTCAAGGCCGACTGGACGCCCCTCGACGGGAAATGGGCCGTTGGCAAACTTCTGGGGTACAATTACAACAAGACCCTCATTGCCAAGAAGTCCGTCTGGAAATACCTCGACAACGGAACCAATCAGGGGACCGCCTGGTACGCCAACACCTTCACTGACACCGCCTGGAAATCCGGCGCAGGCGAACTGGGGTACGGCGACAATAATCAGGAAACCACGGTCGTCTCCTACGGGCCGGATGCAAACAACAAGTACATCACCACCTATTTCCGCCGCCATTTCACCGTGGACGACGTCTCGTCTGTCACCACCGTCAATGTCAATCTCCGGTGCGACGACGGCGCGGTGGTCTATATCAACAACCAGGAAGCATTCCGCTACAACATGCCGATGACCGGCACGATCGGCTACAAAACCACCGCCATGGACTCCCTTGGCGATCCCGAAGAAAACACCTTCTATCCCCACGCGGTCAAGGCCTCGCTTCTGCAGACCGGAGACAATGTCATTGCGGTGGAAGTCCACCAGCAGGCAGCCAACAGTTCCGACATCAGTTTCGACCTCGAGATGGCCGTTTCCGGTGGCACCCCCATCACGCAGGGCGGTTATCCCCTCCAGCCCGGTCTCAATCACATCACCGTCAACACCTACGGCACGGAAGACGGTTCCGGCCCGGTCCTGCACTCGGAAGCCGTAGATGTCTGGTATGACGCCCCGTCCACTCCAATCTCCGGAACCCTGACCGACACGACCACCACTCTGACAGCCGACAAGTCGCCCTACCACGTCACGGGGGATCTCATCGTCCCGGTGGGCAAGACCCTGGTGGTGGACCCCGGCGTGACGCTCTTCTTCGACGCCGGAACGGGAGTCAAGGTCTATGGACGGATCGTCGGCAACGGCACACAAAACAGCCGCCTCCATTTCGCCGCGCTGCCCGGCAGCGCCGAATGGAACGGGATTCTGGTCTCCAGTTCCCTCCAGAAAAACCGCCTCTCATTCGCCGACGTCGAGGCGGCGGGCGGTTCGGATCATGGAATTTATGTTTCCCATTCCACGATGGACCTGGACCATGTCAACTGGGACAAGATGACCGCGAATTGTCTCTACATTGATGTGAGTTCGCTGACCGTGAGCGATTGCGTGACACCAGACGGCATCACGGGTGAAGTCATTGACGGGCGCGAAATTATGCCCGGCGGCCACCTGATCTTCAAGCGTTGCGTCTTTGGAGTTTGTACGAGCCAGATGGACGTCATCCACTTTTTCAACACCCAGCGCCCCGGCCCGATCATGGAGGTGTACGACAGCGTTTTCCGCGGAGGCGGCGACGACGGTTGCGACATGAACGGCACCGACTGCCACATCGAGGGGTGCGTGTTCATGAATTTCCACCAGCAGGACCCGCAACAGGCCAGCAGTGGCAGCGCCATCACCAGCGGCCTCGACAATGGCCGAGCGCCCAACATGGTCATTGTCCGTTGCGTCTTCATCAACAACGAACAGGACATTCTGGCAAAGGAAGGCGCCTTCGTGACCGTCGAGAATTGCCTGTCCCTCGATGCCGAAATGTCCAGCATCCATTTTGACGAACTGAACCGTGCGAACGTCTTCCCGGGCAAAGGCGCCGATGTGCTCAACTGCATCTTCACCAGCAGCACGGCGCCGGTCTTCGGCGATCAGATCTCGGTCCCGCCCGAAGTCAATCCGGTTATTACCCTCAACAACAGTATTGCGCCGGTTCAATACCACAACCTCGGCACAGGCAACATCGCGGGCGATCCGCTTCTGGCCGATCCGGACCACGGCAATTATTCGCTGCTGCCCGGTTCTCCCGCCCTCGGGACCGGAAAATACGGGATCAATATGGGACCGAACGTGCCGCAGTGGATTTCCATCCTGAGCAAACCCGCCACCGTCACCACCGAAACCCAGGCCTCGTTCACCGTCTGGGGGCCCGGCCTCACCCACTTCAAGTACGCCCTCGACGGGGGCGCTTTCGGTGCGGAAATCCCGCGCGATCAGAACACCTTCCAACTCCCGAACCTCAGCCGGGGAGTTCACACCCTGCGCGTTCTCGGGAAGAATTCCGCCGCCGCGTGGCAGCCGCTTGAAGAGGCCACGTCGTACACCTGGACCGTCAATCCTTCCTCGCCGGTGGGCGCGGTCGCCGTCAGCGAACTGATGTACAACCCCGCTCCCCTCACCACGGCGGAGATCCAGGCCGGGGTCACCGACAACAACGACTTCGAATTCATCGAACTGACCAACTTCTCGGCAGGACCGGTGGACCTGACTGGCGCTTACTTCAGCGGCGTCGTGTACACCTTCCCGGCCACCTCGCTGCAACCGGGCGCCTGGCTCGTCGTCGCGCGCAATCCGCAGGCCTTCGCCATCCGCTACGGCGCCGAGATCCCCGTGCTCGGTCCCTACACGGGCAAACTGTCCAACAGCGGAGAAAAGATCGCGCTCTACACCAAAACCGGTGAAACCATCTGCCGGTTCGAGTACGCCACCGACCACTACTGGCCCGTCGCAGCCGACGGCGCCGGACATTCGCTGGTTTCCAGACCCGTCGCTTTCGACCGGATTGCCGAGGGATCGCTCGACTATCCCGGCAACTGGCGCGCCTCCGCTTTCCTGAACGGATCGCCCGGCGCCGCCGATCCGGAACCGACCCAGTCGGTGGTCCTCAATGAGGTCGCAGCCCACACCCATTACCACGACCTGATGTCGGGGTACAACTCGAACGACTGGATTGAACTCTACAACCCGACCGGCCAGAGCGTGGCTCTTCAGGACTGGTACCTCAGCGACGACGCGTCCGACCTGCGCAAGTGGGCCATTCCGGCAGGAACGACCCTGAACGCCGGCGCCTTCCAGGTCTTCGATGAAGTCCACAACTTCCACAATCCCCTCACGTCCGGATTCGGCCTCGATGAGGCGGGCGAAAAATTATTCCTTTCGCATCTGCCCGCTGGCGCAGCCGGACAGGTGGTGGACGCGCTCAATTTCCAGGGACAGGAATTCGGCGTCACGTACAGTCGGACCCCCGACGGGACGCCCTACTGGTCGCCCACGGCTCCCACCACGGGGACCGCAAACGCCCTCCCCGTCGGCGACGCCGTTCTGGCCGAAATCCTGTACCACCCGGCCAACGACACCACCCAAAGCGAATATGTGCGGATTTCGAACCCGACCGATCACGCAATCGCCTTCTGGAACGCCGCGGGGGCCTGGCGCCTGACGGGCGGCGTGGAACTGACGTTCCCCGGCGATTTCACATTACCGGCCGGCGGCAGCTGCCTGCTGGTGTCCTTCAACCCCACCGATGCCCCCGCGCGGCAGACGTTCCTGTCCACGTTCGGGCTGACCACGCTCACCCTGCCGGTTCTGGGGCCGTGGACGGGCAGTCTGTCCAACGTGGGCGAGGCGCTCCGGCTCGAGCGGCCCCAACTCTCGGATGTCGCGGGGGAACCGGTCAACTGGGTCACGGTGGACGACCTGTACTACTTCCAGTCCACCCCGTTCGACCCGGCAGCCGATGGGCAAGGCTCCTCGCTCCACCGCCAGGCGCCCAGCCGCCCCGGTCTCGATCCCGTGTCGTGGAAAGCGGACATTCCGTCTCCAGACGGGAAAACCAGCACGCCCTTTGTGTACTACACGCTGACCACGTCCGCCCAGAACGGGACCGTCCAGATTCATCCCGATCTGACCCAGTATGCGTCCGGAACCGTTGTCACCCTCGAAGCCACCCCCACCTCCCAGGGGTATGTTTTCAACGGCTGGACGGGCGATATCGCCCCCGAGCAGAAAATGAGCAATCCCCTCGAACTGATCATGGACCGTTCAAGGCAGGTTCAGGCGGTTTTCATCCAGTCGGGTCAACCCCAGGGAAGCGCCGTGTGGATGATCCGATGAGATGAGACAAGGGAATTTCCCTCGGAATATGAGGTAAGACAATTCGTTTTCAATACCGGAAAGGAACCATCATGGAGCGTCACTCGACACGTATTTTCACCCTTTTCCTCCTGCTTTTCGCTATCGCGTACTCTTCGGTGCCAGCCCAGACGTCTGCCTCGAAGACTTCCCGAGGAGTTGCCTCCGGCAAAACGATGCGAGCGGGCTACACGCCCGTTGATCCGAAACAGCCCCCACTGGCCCGTCTGTCTCAGATTCTGACCGCATCGGAGGGTTTCTCGCTCGTCTGCGACCTGCCCCAGAAGAACGGATACTACCACGCCACGACCCCCGTGGTGGCCCTGCACGGCACCGCCAACACCACCCAGACCGGTTCCGTCTTTGTCAACGGCGTCCAGGCCGACTGGTCCCAAACCAGTGGGACCTGGTCCATCGGGCAGTCCTCTGGGACAATCCTCAACAAAACCTTCATTCCGAAGGGATCCACCTGGCAATACCTCGATATCGGTTCCTACCCCGGCGCCACCTGGTACAATGCCACCTTTGACGACACGACCTGGAAATCCGGTCCCGCCAAGTTCGGATATGGCGGCGACGGGGAAATCACCAAGATCAACTACGGTCCGAACGCCAACAGCAAGTACATCACGACCTACTTCCGGAAACACTTTACGGCGGACAGCCTCACCTCGCTCTCCACAGTCACGGTCAACCTGGTCCGGGACGACGGGGCGGTGGTGTACCTCAACGACCAGGAAGAGTTCCGTTCCAACATGCCCACCAGCGGGGAGATTCTGTTCAGCACCCTCGCTTCCGATTCCCAGGGAGCGCCGGAAGAAACCGCCGTCTTTCCCTACACCGTCCCGGTCTCGCACCTGAAAGAAGGGGACAACGTCATCTCGGCGGAAGTTCACCAGAACCCGGCCAGCAGTTCCGACCTCGGGTTCGAGTTGGAAATGACCGCCACGGGCGGTTCCGTGACCACGATTGGGGGCGTTCCCCTCCGGCCCGGCATCAACCGGGTCATCGTCGAGACCTACGCGAGCCCGGACGGTTCCGGCCCGGTCCTCTATCAGGAAGCGGTGGATGTCTGGTATGAAACCACTCCGACGACTTTCTCGACCGCTCTGACCGAAACCACCACCACCCTGACCGCCGACAAGTCCCCCTACCACATCGTGGGGGACCTGGTGGTACCCGTGGGAAAAACCCTGGTGGTGGAAGCCGGAGTGACACTCTTTTTCGAGACGGGCAAGCACTGCCTCGTCAATGGACGCCTGCTGGTGGAAGGGACCCGATACGCGCGGGTCTGTTTCGCCGCGCTGCCCGGTTCGGCCACCTCGTGGAACGGGATCGAGTTTGCCAACACGATGCAGAAGAACCGGATCGCCTATGCGGACCTGGAAGCGGGAGGCGGGGCGGGACATTCCGTTTTGGGAACAGCCTCCCAGATCGTCTTCGACCATGTCGAATGGCTCCGGGTCACCAATACCTGTTACGAGTTGGAAAACTGTTCCTTCGACCTGCTCGATTGCGTATTCCCGTCCACATCGGGTTCGGAACCGGGACATGGGAACGCCATCCACCCCAACGGCCATGCGATCATGCAACGGTGTATCTACCATTCTCCCAGCGGTTACAACGACGTGATTGACTTTACGGGCGGACAACGCCCCGGCCCCATCCTGCAACTCTACGATTGCGTCTTCGAGGGCGCCAGCGACGACATGCTGGACCTCGACGGTACCGACGCCCATCTCGAAGGGAACATCTTCATGCACGCGCATCTGGATGGAATCAGGGACAGCACCTCGAATGCCGTGGCCACCGGTAAGGACAGCGGGAACGTCGCCCATGTCGTGATCGCCCGGAACATCTTCTACGACAACGACCACCACATCCTCCTCAAAGAAGGGTCAAGCGCTGTTGTCGAAAACAACACCTTTATCAAAGCGACAATCGCATGCGTCAACTTCGACGAACCCAATCGCTCCGGGGTCATTCCCGGGAAGGGCATTGACCTGTACAACAACATCTTTACGGTGATGACTGCGATGTTTGAGAATCAATTTTCCGTCCCCCCCGAAATTGACCCGGTCATCACCATCAACAATTGCATCGTTCCCACCGCGTACCTCGCCTTCGGCTCAAACAACTCGGATGCGGATCCCCTTCTGAAAGACCCGACCCACCTCGACTGCACCCTGTTGCCCGGTTCGCCCGCCATCGGGTCCGGTCTCTATGGGTTCGACATGGGGGCTCTGGTTCCACGCTGGATCAGCATCGTCTCGAAACCCGCCGCCGTCACGACCGAGACTCAGGCCACGTTCACCGTCTGGGGGCCCGGCCTCACTCAGTACCGGTATTCGGTGGACGAGGGGGCTTTCAGCCTGCCGATTGAACGAGCCCAGAACACCCTCCATCTTCAGGATCTCGCGGTTGGCACGCACACCATCCGGATTATCGGGAAAAATTCCGCGTCAGTCTGGCAACCGGTCGAGGAAGCCACCACATACACCTGGACTGTCGGAAAAGAACCGCCCGTCCACCAGCCAAACGGGGGAACGATCTTCATTTCCCGGCTCGACGCGCGGTCCAAACCTTCCTTCCAACTCTGAAGTCCGGAAACCCGGAAACGCGATTCCCTCGCTTTTATCGTCCCCTGAAAAGTGAAGCCCCCCGGATGCGAATCCGTGGGGCTTCACTTTTCAGGGACTTTCCGTTTCGCCGCTCTTCAACCTGAAAACCGCAGCTATCAACCCAAGTCCATTTTACCATAGAAACCGCAGTTGAGCGCCAACGGCGCGGAGTTATACCAGCCTGGGGCAAGCGAAGCGTCGCCCCAGGAAAGGTGTCCCTTTTTCT
>DAOPYU010000255.1:0-6814 GCA_035353095.1 Candidatus Sumerlaeota bacterium
CGCCCCAGGAACCGACCGGGTTGCTTCCACGAGGGCTGAAAGCCCGTTCTATCCAAGCGTTTCCCCCTCTCCCAATCGGACGGGCCTTCAGCCCTTACGGAAATGGGGACACTTCCCCTGGGGCGGCGCTTCGCTTGCCCCAGGCTACGATTAATCCGCGCCGTTGGCGCTTCATCTGCGGTTTTTTGAAAATAGAGTTGAATGACCGGCTGGTGGGGATCTGGATCGTTCCAGGCAAAACAGGATTGATTCTACCACTCCGTACAAGACCGGTACCAGCCATCTCTGAATGGATTCCATTTCTCGGTTGTCGAAACGTTCCCGATTGTTCCTTCTCGGGATCTTGCGAGGACACCTCCCCCATGAACAGAAATCGTTCGCCGTTTTTCCTCTCCCTGGCTTTGCCGATCCTGGCGATTTACGCCTGGTCGGCCATTCATCCGAATTCCGGGTATCTGAACTGGGGCCTCGAATCCTTTCCGGTGGTGCTGGTGGCGGTTGCGCTGGTCGTCACGGGGCGGCGTTTCCCGCTGAGCTCGCTGCTCTATGTCCTCATCGCCATCCATGCCGTCATCCTGCTCGTGGGCGCGCATTATACCTACGCCGAGGTGCCCCCGTTCAACTGGCTGCGCGACACGTTTCATCTGGCGCGCAACCACTACGACCGGGTGGGGCACTTGGCGCAGGGCTTCGTGCCCGCCATCGCGGCGCGCGAGATATTGCTGCGCACGTCACCCCTGCGTCCGGGCAAATGGCTCTTCTTCCTGGTCTGCTGCTTCTGTCTGGCCATGAGCGCCTGTTACGAATTTTTCGAATGGGGAACGGCGCTGGTCGTGTCGCAGGATTCCGCCGACGCCTTCCTGGGCGGGCAGGGCGACGTGTGGGACACGCAGTGGGACATGCTCATGGCCCTGATCGGGTCCATTCTGGCGCAGACGTTTCTCGCCCGACGGCATCTGAACGACCTGCGGGAGAGCGGGTTGTGGAAGCCGGAGCCGGGAACGCCCTTCTCCTGACCCAGAAAACCGCAGTTGAAGCGCCAACGGCGCGGATTTATACCAGCCTGGGGCAAGCGCAGCGTCGCCCCAGGATTGGTGTTCCTTTCTCTCATAAGGGCTGAAAGCCCGAACTATGAAAAGGGAGAAAACGGCTGAATAGTACGGGCTTTCAGCCCTTATCTGAATAACCGATCGGTTTTCCTGGGGCGATGCCCCAGGCTGGTATAGATCGCGCCGTTGGCGCTTTCCATCCGAATCGTCCCCTGCCTCCGACGCCTTTCCCGGTCTTCCCGGAACTCACCTTCCGGGTGTTTTGAATTCGACTGATTCCGAACGAGTTGCTTTCGCAACAGCGGTATTCAGGATGAAATGCTCTTTTCTATGGGGAGATAGGACTCCCGGGAGCGCCCCTCTCCTGATTGGCGCGGTAAAGAACACATCCCGGGGAAAACCACCCCTCCCCTTCCGTATCCCCAGACAAACAGAAGTCCCGCCTGCCGAAGGTCGAGCAGGCGGGACTTCTGTTTGTTTCATTTCAGGTCGGGACGGAGTTCCGTTCCAACACGGAGATCTTGTTACCGGACCTTATTTTTTCTTTTTGATCTTGTCGGCCTTGATCAGCGCCACCTTGGGCAGGGCGCCCACGAGCGGCAGGGCGTACTCGACGAACGCCTTGGTCACATCGTTGCCGGCCTTGTTGATGAACTTGTCGCAGACGTGGGTGGTTTCCTTGGCCACGTTCTTCAGTTCGGTGCGCTCGTACTTGACCTTGTAGGTCTTGCCCTTCTCGCGGATGATCGCCACGCTGCCGTCCACGTCGCCACTGGTGGCGAACTTCACGGCCGCCACGCCCGCCTCGAAGGCTTCCTTGGCGTCCACTTCGGACAGCACGCCGGGGTAGCAGCGCTGCAGGTAACCGAATGTGTCGGAGCGCACGCGCAGCCCCTTGTACTTCTCGCCCAGATGCTTCTTGACCTGCGCGGCCAGCACGTCGCCCAGGGCGCCCGTGCCGCTCAGCTGGATGTTGCCGTGCGAGTCCACTTCGCCCGACGAGGCGAACTTCTGCAGGATCGCCACGCCGTTCTCATCCGCGATGCCTTCGGACACGGCGATGATGCAGCGGCCGAGTTTCTTATAGACCGCGTCCACGTCCTTGATGAACTGATCCATCGAGAAGGGGCGCTCGGGCAGGTAAACGAGGTGCGGCCCGTCGTCCTTGTTGGTGCGGCCCAGGGCCGAGGCGGCGGTCAGGAAGCCGGCGTGACGGCCCATGACGATGTTGATCTTGATGCCGGGCAGCGAACGGTTGTCGAGGTCGTCGCCCATGAAGGCCTGGGCCACGAACTTGGCCGCCGAGCCGAAGCCGGGGCAGTGGTCGGTGACGCGCAGGTCGTTGTCAATGGTCTTGGGGATGTGGAAGGCGCGCAGTTCGTACTGCTCCTGCTTGGCCATCTCGTTGAGGATGTGCGCGGTCTCGGCGGTGTCGTTGCCGCCGATGTAGAAGAAGTAACGCACGTCGTGCTTGCGGAAGTTTTCGAAAATCTGGCGGCATTCGTCCGCGGTGACTTTCTTGCGCACCGAGCCGAGGCCCGACGACGGGGTGGCGGCGACGGCCTTGAGCATGGCCACGTCGGCGTTCTTGAGGTCCACGAAGTCCTGGGCCAGCATGCCCTTGACACCATGCACGGCACCGTAGATGCCCGTGATTTCCTTGTGCTTCTTCATCTCCAGAACCGCGCCCACCAGGCTCTGGTTGATGACGCACGTGGGGCCGCCCGACTGACCGATGACGGCGACGCCTTTGACCGTTTTCGCTTTTGCCATGACAAAATCCTCCTTGGGAAATATCAACTCCGGCGTTTGCTGTGTTGCGCAGGAAAGCCCGCCGTTTCGAGTGTCCCGGTGTCACAGGACGGTCCAGCCGCCTCCGGGTTTGCCCCGGGCAACCGCTTGACCTGCATCCTGTCTGCCAGGGGGCAATCGCGAACATTTAGGAGGTTTTTTATAGGGAAGTCAAGGGTTTTGAGGACGAAGGCCGCGTTTTCCATGCAAAACCGCCCCAAAACCGCGTCAAAGACGGTTTCCGGGAAACGGCGGGCGAGAGGGAACCGCGAGGTGGGGAGGGACGCGAGCGCCGGGGGGGAAGAGTCGGCGAAATTTTCCCCCCCTTTCAAAAGATCCGGCGCCGCGCCCACTCGATCCACTAACCCTCATTTGTCCGCCCGGTCCGCTTCATCCTCTTTCTCGACCTGAACCGTTCCCAAGTCGGCTTCGACCGGCAACTCCGGCGGAAGAACCGGGGGCGACGGGGTCAACCAATCCGTCCTGAGACGCCAGGCCAGCACCGCACAGGCCCAGAAGGGCAGGACGAACAAAAACAGGAGAGGGGACACCGACACCGATCCCGCGCTCGCGATCGCGAACGAAAACAGGAGCGAAATAATGAGCGCATTGGCCAGAAAGAAGCCAAACAGGCAGGACGGAAAGGGCGGTTGCTTCTGGAACCGCTCGGCCAGCAACAGACAAAAAGACAGAAAGAAACAGAGTGCCGGGAAGAAACAGAACAGCCCACTCGCCCACCCGTCCCCCCGCATCATCACGAGGGAGTACAAGAACAGAATACCCCCGAGAGTGGCCGACACGATCAACAGAATTCCCCGCGCCGAGAGCCGGGAGCCCAGAAGAATGCCCGCGCCCCCACACATGAAGGCCGTGATCCACACGGCTGGCGAAATGCCTCACCCTCCGCCCAACAGGACCTTGCCCAGAATGATGCCGACAAAGAAACCGGCGGGGGCCAACGCCAGGCCCCCCCACAGGCCGCCCGGCCGGACCGGAACCGGATCGCCCAGAGATTCCACGCTTGAAGACATGTTGACCTTCCTTCCCGGAGTTGTTGCTGGCTGAAACACGGACCGGACTGCCTTACTGACCGATTCATACTACCATCCCTCCCTGTCCCCGTCGCAATCAAAAACACACACTCGCCAGAGAATAGAAAAATAGATCACACGAAGACACGAAAGCACAAAGAACCCCTTGGGGAAAGAAGCGGTTCTTTGTGCCTCCGTGTCTTCGTGTGATCTCGCTCTTTCTTTTCGTTTCCTCCTCACGCGCGCGACAGGGCGAGGACGTGGACTTCGGCGGCTCCGGCCAGTTTCAGCGTTCGGGCGCATTCGTTGACCGTACTGCCGCTGGTCAGGACGTCGTCGAAGAGGCCGATACGCCGCCCGGCTACCGTGTCGGGATGCTCGGCGGCGAAGGCGCCCAGGACGTTCGTCGCGCGCTGGTCGGGCGGGAGGAGGGCCTGGCGGGGCGTACGGCGCACGCGGGTGAGGAGTTCGGGTCGGCACGGGAGGTGGGCCAGGATGGCAAACTCCTGCGCGAGCACCTCGGCGTGGTTGTAGCCGCGCTTCCATCGGCGGGTGAAGTGCATGGGGACAGGCACGATGAAGTCCAGGCGCCGCCGCAAAGCGGTCGGGTCGGCTTGGGGGTCGGAGACGGGGAGGGACAGGGGCTGACGGTTCCCTTCCCGGCCCTCCCCGTCCCCCTCGGCCAGGCGCACGAAGGCCATGAACATGGCGCGGGCCAGCGCCCGGCCCAGTTCGTAACGCTGGTTGTACTTGAAAGCCTGGACGGCCTCGGCCATCCGGGTATCGTAACGGTAGGCCGCGCGGGCCGACAGGAAGTGGGCCACGGGGCGGGGACAGTGTTCGCACCGGCGCGGGGCGGACGGGCGGGCCGAGGGGGAACGGGTCGCGCTGCCACAGAAGGGACAGACCGACCGGCCCATCTCCTGAAACTGGTTGCGGCATGCGCCGCACACGGCCTCGTCGTCCGGTTCGAGCCGTTCTCCGCACACGCCGCAGATGGGCGGCAGGAGGACGTAAGACAGATCGGAGAGCAGTTTACCCAGCGCCCACATAGCCGCCGCCTCAGATTAGCACGATTATTCTTTCATCCCCGTTCGTTCGGGTTTTCGTACGAATATCTCGCAGAATCCAAACGGATCGCGACAATTTTCTGCCTCAAAATGCACGGAAGGCAGAGAAGGAGACATTTTGCCTCGTGTGGCTCACCAGAAACGCTCTCCGCGTTCCTGCAGGAACTCCTCATTGTCCAGATGACCTATTGTTTATTGAACGCCCGTCTTCGGGGCTTCATACCGAGAGGAAGGCGGTTCTGAGGTGGCATGGGCGTCCCGCCCATGAAGGGGCTCCGAAGCAAAAGCCTCAAGATTCCCGGCCCCGCCGACGAGAACGTCGGCAAGCCACGGGCGGGACGCCCGTGCCACCTCTGGCCCTCCCGATTTTGACCGAACAGGGGACTTCACTCTATCCCCCCCTCGAACGCCAACCTCACAGTTCACCGGACAATGAGGCGTTCCTGCCAAGTCCCTGCGTCCCTGCGCGATGATTCTTTACATCCCCGTTCGGGTTTTCGTGTATTTCCCGAAGATCCGACCGCCTGCGTCGGGCGGACACACCGGTCCGCCCTTACGGATGGGTTTCGACTCCGCTCCGGCAGGATTCGCCCCGCCAGCATTCTCTTTGCGCCGTTGCATCTCGATGTCTTGGCGTTTCATCGTCTTCCGTGGCTGCCGGCTCAACGGAGCGGGAGACGGCGCTGAGTTGAACGGGCGGAAGGATCGGAATGCTCGACAGGAGACGTTCCAGTTCGTCGAGGTCCAGCAGCGTTCCCCGGCAGGGTCCCTCGGGGCGGCGGTTGGCCAGGGCGAAGATCGGGACCGTGTGGCCGAAGTGGAAGAGACCGCCGACCAGGTCGCGCTCGCAGGCCGCCGCGAGCACGCAGTCGGCGGCGTGTTTGCGCACCATGTCGCGCGCCTGCTTGTTGGTGGACATGACAAAACAGGGACAGCCAAACCGCTCGGCGATGCGGCGCGCCCCGGCGATGCTCGCGCGGTCCAGGCAGCGCGGCAGCAGCAGGATGGGGTGGACGGGCGGCCCGGCGGCCACCTGGAGGCGCGTGAGCGTGTTCGTGATGGCGATGCAGGACGCTCCGATGCGGTCGCGGCTGAGGCCGAAAAACCGCCCCAGAAAGGCGAGGAACGGCACCTGCATGGGCAGCCAGCGCGGCAGCGTGGGCAAAATGCGCGTGGGTTTCTGATGACGAATGGCGAGGAGGCTGGTGAAGTAGGCCACCCACCAGAACGTCAGCGGCACCCCGACAATCACGAGAATCTGGGCCACAATCACGGGCGAGGATTGGAAGAAGAAATGGATGAGCAGCCAGGCGTCGGTCAGGAGGATGACGGTCACCAGGACCAGCCCGAGCGCGAGCAGGACGAAGTAGAGCACCGGGTCCTCATGCAGGTGGGCCTCGTGTTTCGAGACGTCGCCGTCCCACCCCTTCCAGCTCGAGCCGAGCCGGCGGTCGTTGACAGAAGGAGAGTCTGGTTTCAACAGGGTCAAGGAAAGCGCTCACTTTCCGGGGGGCACGCCACACGACGCTCTATACGGATGGAGGCCGGAAAAGGCAAGCGGAATTGCGCGGGAAATATACGGCGTTTTCCTGTGCAGGGGGCAGACACACCGATCTGCCCCCTGCGGAATTCGATCTCGTTCCTCACCCGAGCCGATAGATCCCGGCGAATTTCGTTTCGAGGTACTCGATGTAGGGTCGCGCCGAGAGGGGTTCGCCCGTGACGTCCTGAATGAGTTGCCCGGCGGTGCGGCGGCGGCCCACGCGGTGGATCTTGTCGCGCAACCAGCCGGTCAGAGTCTGAAAATCGCCGCGTTCGAACGCCGCGTCGAGGCCGGGCAGGTCGCGCCGGGCCTGGCGGTAGAATTGCGCCG
>DAOPYU010000256.1:0-6753 GCA_035353095.1 Candidatus Sumerlaeota bacterium
ATTGTCAAGGACCAACGTGTTGGTCACCGCAGCGTCGCCTCAGCGCTTGCGATCCTGGCCATCCCACTTCCATTCGCACTCTGGTTGGGCTCTCGCGAGCCCGGTGCATAGTGGGGTTCAAGTCGCCCCGATCATCTGGGACGCAAAAATTGTGAAACTTTTCACCCAAATCCAAACCCACGGTTGTGCTATACTCGTTTATATTGGTCTCCTTTTTTCTGGGGCCGCAAAGCGAGCCCGTCTTTTAACCCTGAAGGAGGATTCTATCCTCACTTCGTAAAGGAGACCAGCCTTCTCATCCTTTGCTTTAAATTGAGTTGCGGTTTTCGTGTATTTTCGTGTCTTTCGTGGTAAAAATACGGGGGTGGTTGTGCTTTTGTGTCGAAATGCAAATGACGGGTATTCAGGAGGTTTTTCATGTCGCGGTCTTTTTGTTTTCGAATTGTTTCCGGGGTTCTTCCCCTCTTCTTTCTGGCTCTTTTTCTGTCGCCCGTTCCGGTTTTTGCCGAGCAGACGGGGGTCTTTGAGGAAAACTTCGACGGTCCCAACCCACTGGCCCGCTGGCAGGGTGGAGTGGGAAAACTCGAAGCGATTCCGGGACAGACGGGTCAATCTCTGGTGATCGAAAACCGGGACGCCTCGTCCGGCGCGACTCTGCAAATTGCACTACCCGCCGACCGCCTCGCTGGGCAGATCGTCACCCTTGAGGCGCGGGTACGCGCCGAGCGGTTGAGCAAGCCGCCGCAGTCCTGGAATGGCGTCAAGGTCATGCTGGTTCTCGAGACGGAAAAGGGGACCGAGTATCCCCAGATTGATTTTCCTTTGAGCCCCTTCGATTCTCTGAACGGAACCGTCTCGTTTCGGGCGTTGCCCACGGTGCGCAAGGCCACGCTTGTGGTCGGGATCGAGCGCGCGGCGGGGAAGGTTTTTTTTGACGACCTGCGGGTGTTGACCGGACGCAAGGGGCCGCAGCAGGCCTCTGCTCCGAAGGCGTTCGACCGGGGACACGGTCTGGACCGGGTGCGCGGGGTGATGGCCGGGCCGACTTTCCGGGAGGGGGACCTCGAGACGCTGGCGCGCGAGTGGGGCGCCAACCAGATCCGCTGGCAGCTCAACTGGGAGCCGATGAAAGAGGCGGAAGAATTGGCGCAGGACACCGCCGCCTACGACAAGTGGCTCGATTCGGCGCTGGTCGAGTGCGACAAGGCGCTGGCCGCCGCCGAGCGGCTCAATCTGAAGGTGCTCGTGGACCTGCACACCCCGCCTGGGGGGCGCGCCGAGGGGGGACGGTGCCGCCTGTTCACCGACGCGCGGTATCAGGAAATGTTTCTGAAAGCCTGGGACAAGATCGCCGCGCGGTACCAGGGGCGGTCGGTCGTGTACGCCTACGATCTGCTCAACGAGGCGGTCGAGGGGGTCGTCGCGCCCGGGGTGAAGAACTGGCGCGACTTGGCGACCGAAGCCATCGGGCGCATCCGCGCCGTGGACCCCGGCAAGCCGGTCGTGTTTGAACCGGTCCCCTGGGCCGACGTGGCGGGGTTCGACACGCTCGAACCGCTCCCGGCGGAAAAGGTCATCTACAGTTTCCACTTCTACCGTCCCCACGCCTTCACCCACCAGACCCTCAATGGAACACCGGGCGGAATCGCGTATCCGGGGACCATCAAGGGCGAGCAGTATGACAAGGAACGCCTGCGTCAGGAAATGCTCCCAGCCATCGAGTTTCAGAAACTCTACCAGGTTCCGATCTATGTCGGGGAGTTCAGCGCCATCCGCTGGGCGCCTGGCGAAAGCGCTTATAATTACTTGAGGGACGCGATCGAACTGTTCGAGGAATACCAGTGGGACTGGTCCTACCACGCCTACCGCGAGTTCCACGGCTGGAGTGTCGAGCACAACGGCAACGAGGCCGACACGCAGCCGTCCCCCACCCCGACGGCCCGCAAGCGGCTGCTACTCGAGTGGTTCGCAAAAAACCGCAAGACAATGGACAATTGATAATGGGCAATTGATAATTGATAATGGATAATTGACAATGAGAAATGAGGAACGAATGGATAATGGACCGATGAGAAATGGGGAATGGGGAACGAATGGATAAGGGGGAATGTACCCTGAGTTTCTCCACAGCCATGAGGCGATTTCCTCTCTTCCATTGTCAATTATCCATTATCAATTATGCCAGAAGGTTCCCTGATGCTTTCCCTTCCCGCGCCCGCCAAGATCAATCTTTACCTCCGCATTGCGGGCCGTCGTCCCGACGGGTACCACGACATCGAGACGTTGTTCCAGCGGGTGGAACTGGCGGACCGGATCGAAGCGGAATTGACGGCCGGTTCGGGTTTCGGCCTGGAATGCCACGGTCTTCCCGAGGGGACGCATCTTCCGGTCGAGGATAACCTGATGACGCGCGCCTGGCGGGCGTTGCGGGGGGCGGTTTCCGATGCGCCGGACAAGTTACCCGGGGTCCGAATGCGTCTGTTCAAGCAGATCCCCCTCGGGGGCGGGCTGGGGGGCGGGAGCAGCGACGCGGCGGCGGTCTTGAAGGCGCTCGAGGCGTTGTGGGGGGTGAAGGCGGCCCCCGGCGAGCTGCGCCGTGTGGCCGCGGGTCTGGGGGCGGATGTGCCGTTCTTCCTGGAGTCGGCTCCCGCCGCGATCGGCCGGGGGATCGGCGAGCGTCTCGACGCCTTCCGCCACCCCTGCCGGTTCTGGACGGTGCTGGCGCTGCCCGACTTCGGGGTGCCGACGGCGGAGGTGTACCGGCGGTACGACCCCGCCTCTCCTCTGCCGGATCAGCCGTTGGTCCCCTTGCTTGAAGCTTTGTCGCGCCAGGACTTGACTGCCGTCCTTGCGGCGCTCTGGAACGGCATGGAGCCGCTGGCGTTCGCTCTGCGGCCCGAACTGGGTGCCTTGCGCGCCACCCTCGAGCGCTCGGCGGGCCAGCCCGTCCGGATGAGTGGCAGCGGTTCGACGCTTTTTACGTTGGCCGAAACCGAGCCGGAGGCGCAGGAAATCGTGGAAACCTGGCGTCCCGAGGTCCGATGCGAAGTCACCCGGTTTGCGTGACCACCCGGCGATCACTTCTTGTCAGATCGCGATGTTGAGCAGTAAAGTTCTTGATCTCTAATAAGTTGTTGTACGGAATCAATAAGGGATCCACCTTGGAAGTCGGTTGTGGGACCGGGAGAATCAGCGAAACCCTCAGCGCTGACGGCAAATTGATCAGCCCGTGGGTGGAACTGGGGCAATATCCCCCCACACCGGCTCCGTGACCTCGCTCGCCGTTAAATTCCGGCGGAATCAAGTCGCTGTCGTTTCCTCACAAGGGAGAACCTCGATACCCAGTCCTATATCACCAGTTTTCGGTCGCACCCGTGAAGTACCGCTGCGCAAATTCGAGGAACGTCGGCCAGTTCGGGCCGGTGGTGTGGCCTTCACTGTGCTGGCGGAAGGCGATGTCGCCGGCGATCAGGGCCGTCTCGACGTTCGGGAAGTCTTTCGTTCCGAGTCCCTTCTTGCCCAGAAGTTCGCAAACGGGTCCGGCGGCAACCCCGGCGAGGAACGTGCCCCTGGGGTCCACCCACCCGTCGCCCTTCTCCAGCGTGCCGCTGCTGATAAAGACGGGACGCGGGGCACAGAGGGCGACCAGTTCGTGGGAATCAACCGGCAGGTCGGTGACCTTCTGCGGGCCGGCGTACTTGAGGAAATTGCCCGCCATCCAGTGGTACTCGCCCGGGCTGGCGACGTTTTCCAGAAGTTCGCCGTAGTTGCGCCGCCAGATCTTGGCGCCGCCCGCGCCGGAAGAACCGATGAAGCCGATCGCGAAGCGCTGGTCATAGGCCAGAGTCACGAGGGCCGCCTTGCCATAGCGCGAAAGGCCCTCGATGCCGACATGCCTGGCGTCAACAGCCGGGTCAGTCTCGAAATAATCGAGCGCGCGGCTGGCGCCCCAGGCCCAGGCTCGCAGGGCGCCCCAGTCGTCGGCCTTGCGGGGCTTGCCCTGGTTGCAGAGGCCGATAATGCCCTGTGTGAGTCCGGCGCCGTTGTCGGGTTGGTAACTGGTCGGAACAAGGATGGCGTACCCCCACCCCTTGGCGATCACCTGATCCTGCCAGGTCGGCCCTGACGGACCGCCGCCCGGCATCTGCATGAAAGCCCCTCCCCAGCCGAACTCCATAATAACCGGCACGGGCTTGCCCGCATCGGCCGGGGTGGTCAACGTCAGGTCAAGGTCCACCTTGATCTGGGGACAGGAGGAATTGTCCACATGGCCGACGAGTTTCTTCGTGACGACCGCCTTCCCGCCCTCGGTCTTCTTCTCGGTCGAGACCCCCTCCCACTTGACCGACGGCGTATTCTGAGGCACGCGGCCGTATATCTCGCGGTCGAAATCCTCGACGATTTCGGGACGCCGTTGTTTCCACCACGCCTCGGGCGTGGTGACGGCCTGGCCGTTTTTCAGCACGAGTGGGTTGGGTAACTGGAGGTGGGGGTCAACCTTCGACTCGTCGTAGTTCGCCGCGTTCGGCGCGTCCTTTTTCCATCCGTCGGCTCCAGGCCGGATCTTCTCGATGCCCAGGAGTTGCAACATCCGGCCGTGGTCCTGTTCGGCCGTCAGTTTGACGGGAGGCGGCGCTTCGGTCCCCGCGCCTTTGCCGGCGGAATCATCCCCGTATCCCGTACTCAACGCGCACACCAGAATCCAGAGGCAGAAGACCGCCCCGCGTCCCGCCTTCACGGTGTTCCGAACCGCCAGAGGAAACGCCGTCCGCTTTTCGACTTCGACGTCGCACAGCTTCTTTGTCCAGACCGCCATCGTTTCTGTCATGGTTTGCGTTCTCCTGAATTATTTTGGATACTTCGCCCGCTGGCAACCGTTATACGACTCGCGGCGGGTCAGGGCAATAATGATCGTTCGAGGGTTCATCATCTTCCGAACCGTCGGATGGGTAAGTCCGCCCGGCCAGATGGCCCCTTGCGGGGGGGTATTCCCCAAGCATTTCAAAAGGACGGGCGCGCTATAATTCTTGCGCCTCTTTTCCGGGCAAGGTATCATAAATATGTATATCTGAAGCCGCGCGGTGCGTGGGTTCGGACAGTTTGCATCACGAGGAGAGAGACATGGAAGAAAAAGTGCGTGCGGCAATTGATGAGATCCGGCCCCTGCTCGAGAGCCATGGTGGCGGGATTGATTTCGTAAAACTTGAGGGAGCGACCGTTTTCGTGCGCCTGCGCGGCGCGTGCAACGGCTGCCCCGGCGCCCTGATGACCCTGAAGCAGGGGGTCGAGCGGCGTGTCAAGGAACTGGTGCCGGAAGTGGAGTCGGTCGAGGCGGTCCGGTAACCCGGGCGCCGCGTCCGGTGCGGCGGTTTCCCTTGTTCGACCTGTGAGACCGGCGCCGGCGCTCCCGAGGATGCGTCGGCGCCGTTTGTTCTATCTGGACCCTTGGAAGCAAAGATCCGAGAAAGTCCCCTTCGGGCGGGAGTGGGGAATCCCGTCCGGAAGAAATCTGCCTTGCGAGTGAAGACCTCCCCCTGTTGAAACGATTCGACTACCCGAGAACGGAGGATCCGGTTCCATGCCGACCGAAGCGAAAAACCTGCGCGTTGCCGCGCCCGACGAAATCCAGGCGCATGCCCATGCCCTGATTGAAGCCATGCCCTATATCCGCGAGTTCCACGGCGCCACGATCGTCATCAAGTATGGCGGCCACGCCATGGTGGACCCACAACTCAAGGAGATGGTCATCCGCGACATCCTGCTGCTCGAGTTTATCGGCATGAACCCCGTCGTGGTCCACGGCGGCGGTCCCGACATCACGCGCATGATGGACCGCGTGGGCAAGAAGCCCGAATTTGTGGACGGCCTGCGCGTCACCGACAAGGACACGATGGAACTGACGGAAATGGTCCTGGCGGGCAAGCTCAACGGCGAACTGGTCAACCATGTCCAACGCGCCGGGGGGCGGGCCGTGGGGCTGAGCGGCAAGGACGCCAACCTGATCATCGCGCGTAAACTCGGATCGGGCAGCGGAAAGACGAAAGGTCCGGACGTCGGGTTTGTCGGCGAGATCGTGAAGATCAACGCCGAAATTCTCGACGTGCTCGACGAGCACAAGTTCATCCCGGTCATTTCGCCCATCGGCGTGGATGAGGAAGGGAACAGCTACAACATCAACGCCGATACGGTTGCGGGCGAGCTGGCCGCGGCGCTCAAGGCCGAGAAACTGATCCTGCTGACCGACGTGCCCGGCGTCATGCGCGATCCGTCCGACCCCACGACCCTGATGACCACCATCCGCCAGTCGGAAATCGAAGGACTGGCGCGCGAGGGGATCGTCAAAGGCGGCATGATCCCGAAACTCAAGGCCTGCTCGGACGTGCTCGACCGTGGCGTGCGGAAGGTCCACATCCTCGACGGCCGCATGCCCCACTCGATTCTCCTGGAACTCCTCACCGACTTCGGCGTAGGGACCCAGATTATTCCGGGGTAAAAAAAGCCCGGAACAAACGCGCGATAAGTGTTTCCCCTAGAATACCTCAGAATTGAAAGGGGCATCCATGCCCGAACCGAACCACACCCCCCTCCCCCGGGGGACCGAGTTTGCCTCCGCCGGGGAGGCGATACCAGCCATCCTGCGGAAGCTGGACGAGGCCCAGCGGATTCTGATCTGCGGACACGTGCGGCCCGACGGTGACTGCATCGGGTGCCTGGTGGCCGCCGACGCCTTTCTGCGGGCGAGAGGGAAGGACA
>DAOPYU010000257.1:0-6752 GCA_035353095.1 Candidatus Sumerlaeota bacterium
CATGAACGCGCTGGTGGCGCGGCTCTCGGGGGGGAAGGCCGAACTGCCCCGCGATCCCACGCCCGCCATGCGGTTCCTGGACCGGCTGGTGTCCCTGCTTCTGGTCAGCGAGGACCATCGCCAACTCAAGACCGCCATCCTGTTTGACTACGCCGACCTGATCTGTCCCCCGGCGGACCGCGAGCCCGAGCACCTCGCCACATTGCTCAACTGGGCGCGCAGTCCGATTGTGCGTCGGGTCAACCTGATTTTCGTTCTCATGACCGAGAGTCTCGCCCGTCTCAACACCACGCTGGTCCAGAGCGGTTACACCGAGGAGATTGCCCTCCCGATGCCGAGTCTCGACGAGCGGCGGGTGTTCATCGCCGGGCGGTTCCCGGAACAGGCCGCCGACGCCGACCGGCTGGCCGCGCTCAGCGCGGGGCTCACGCTGGCCAACCTCGACAACCTGATGCGGCTTATTACGGCGCAGAAACAGGGGACAGGCGGCGCCCAGAAAACGGCGGAGGTTGCGTCCGAGTCTATCGTCAAGGAGGCCACGCCGCTCCCTGCCGGGGTGGCGACGGCGCCCGGCGACACGGACAAGCGGATTGTCGCGATCAAGAAGGCGCTCATTGAGGCGCAGTGCCCGGGGCTCATCGAGTTTGTCGAGCCGAAGTTCACGCTCGACCTGGTGGCCGGTCACGTCGCCGCCCGCCAGCGCCTGACGGACGACGCCCGCCTCGTGCGCGATGGACAGCTCGACGCCGTTCCGATGGGGTACCTCATCTGCGGTCCGGTCGGCGTGGGTAAGACCTTCATCGCGATGTGTTACGCCGGATCGGTCGGCATTCCGTGTGTCACCATCCGCAACTTCCGCAGCAAGTACGTCGGCGAGACCGAGTCGAACATCGAGCGCATCCTGACCGTTCTGCGCGAACTGGGTCCCGTGGCCGTCATTGTGGACGAGGCGGACGCCGCCGTGGGGAACCGGGGCGACTCGGGCGACGCGGGGACCAGCGCGCGGGTCTTTGCGCAACTGGCCGCGCAAATGGGGGACACCCTGTACCGGGGCAAACTGATCTGGTTCCTGCTCACGTGCCGTCCCGACCTGTTGCCCGTGGACCTCAAGCGTCAGGGGCGGTGCGAGGAGCACATCCCGCTCTTCTACCCGCAGTCACCCGCTGAACTGCGCGAGATGTTCCTCGCCATGGCACGAAAAGCAAAGATCGAACTGGACGAGAAGGCCCTGCCTGATTTTGCCAAACTGCCGCCCCTCAGCGGCGCCGACATCGAGGCCATCCTCACCCGCGCCCGCCGCGAATCGCTTCTGTGCGGCCAGCCGGTGGATTCCGCGATCATCGCCGACGTTCTGACGACCTTTCGCAGCACCCGGGGTCCCGCGCACGAACTCCAGTGGCTCGCCGGTGTTCTCGAATGCACCGACCTGCGCTACCTGCCCGAGGACGTGCGGAAAGCCGCCTCCACCCCCGAGGGACAGGAAACCTTCCTCCGCCGTTTCCGAGAACTCGAAGCGAGCGAGGGGTGAGGCGTCGCGTGGAGACGCAGAGAAGGGGAAACTTCCGGCGAGCAGGGAATGAAACTGGGAGGGCGGGCATCCTGCCCGCCCGATCGTAGAATTGAATGTGCGAGAGAGGAAAATGAGGGACGAAGCGAAAATCGGGAAGTATGGAAGGATATCGCCAGATGAAAGATAAGACCGCTGACATGCCTCCCGATACGGATGGTCGCCAGGAGCGAACAGATTCGCTGAATCTATCCGGAACAGGCCCTGCTTCCTCGTGTGAAGAAAACGGAGAACGCGAGACCCGCAGAAACCGTTTTTCCTGGATTGTAGTCGCTTTCGTTCTGTTCGCGATACCGGGACTTCTCTTCCCTCCCGCTCTGATGATCGCGTTTATTTTTTTGTTTTCTGGCATTCTGTTGAAACTGTTGGAAATCGGGTATGTACCGGGTTCTGCCTGGAATGGAACAGAGGTGACCGGCAAACAATCCCCCTCCTGGATCGCAATCGCTTCCACCCTGTTTGCGGTCCTGGGGCTTTTCTCCCCGTCCCTTCTGGTGGTGTCAATCGTGTTCCTGATCTGCGGAAAGATACACTTGGATCGAGGTAACGGATGGTTGACGGGCAGGACTTTTCTCCGGGTCAGCCTGGGCCTTCTTGTCGTTTCATCCTTCTATCATGTCCTTCTTCCGAACTTTCGAGAGGCTCAGGACCGTGCAACGATAACTGGGTTGCGGGAAGATATGAAGCCCCTCTTATCCGCTCTCGAAACCTATCAGGCCGACCACAACGCCTTCCCGCCAAGTCTGACTCCTTTTCTCACCACCCCGGTTGCCTACCTCCAGGAAATCCCCCGTGATTCGTTCTCTGTCGAGAATGTCCCTCTTCAGTACTATGCTCCTGCGAATGGAGGCTGTATTCTCACCTCCATGGGGCCGAACCGGCAGTACGACATAGATCTTCCCAGGGAATATGCCTATCCCCCGGACAAATCGTTGATCGATAAAGTTTGTGACCCCTCGTATGAAACCAATTCATCGGGGGATGTTGTCTGGATGTATCTGCAGGGGGAATTTTTTACAAGTGATTTTCCACACAGAGAGCCCTGAGAGGGCCCATCCTGTCACCCGCAGTGAAGTACTGCCCGGAGTCTATCCATCCCCTTCTTTCAAATGAGGCGGTTGGGACGAAAACAGATTATACGCAGGGAAAGAGAGTGAGGGCTTATCTCCGGATTCCGGCCGCTTCCATGGGGCCGCGGAAGACGGCTTCTCCGTGGGGGGTCATGCAGGTGAGGCTCATGTAACGGATCTTGATCTGTGTCCAGTCGAAACGCTCGCCCTGTTCATCCACGAAGTTGGCGGAGTGAACCGAGATCGTCCGGCCCGCCTGGATTTTGGGGACGCGCAGGATGTAACCGCTCTGGTAGGGCTTGCAGTTGAGGTCGAGTTTCACCTTGTCCCAGTCGAAGTCGTTGCGGTTGGTGATCGTGAAGACGCCGTTCTTGAAGGCGATCTGGCTCTTCAGGATGCTTTTTGGGGAGGCCTCTTCCTTCGATTGAGTAGAAGTCGGCTCGGGTTCCGGGGTCGGCGTGGGGACCGGGAGAGGCGTCGGGGTGGGCGCAGCGGTGGGTTCCGGCGTCTGGGCGGGCGTTGGGGCCGGTGTCGGCAGGGGAACTGGCGCCGGTGTGGGGAGGGGCGTGGGGGGCGGAGTGGGTGTCGGCGCCGGTGTCGGGGTCGGGGAGGGAGGCTCGTCCGTTTTCGGCGTTGTTGCCGGGCTCTTTCCCGTTCCGGGTTGTGCCGGTGAGGGAGTCGGTTCCGGCAGGGGAGAACCGGGCGCGCCGGACGAATCGGTCGTGGGCGCCGTGTTGTGGGGTCCGTTCGATTTTCCGGCCGGGCCCGACGCGGATTTTGTGTTGCGGAGATACCCGTGCGAGAGCAGGGCGGCGGCGGAGAGTCCGGCGACCACGCAGAGAGCCGAAACCCACACGCTCAGTCTCCTGGCCTTCGGGACGGAACCGGCGGGCGCCGATCCGGCGGATTCCCGGGACTTCGGCAGGAGGGAAACGGGGCGGTACTCGCCTGTCCCCGTTATGGAGTCGGGCTGGTACCGCTGGCGCGCCGTGAAGAGTTCTTCTTCACACGTCTGCTCCAGGGTTCGATACGCGGAGGAGCGCTGGCGCATCTTCTGGAGGGTCGGTTCCAGGTATTCATGGAACAGTTTGCCGAGATGTGGACCGATGAAGAGCGAGCCGAGGATCACGATCGTGTCGCCCGCGCCAATGGCGGAGAGTGCGATAACCGAAAGAATGATGCCGATGATCCAATAGACCCAGAGGGGCGTGGGGGAGAACCGGGCCTCCAGGAGTTTGCGGTATTTCTCCAGGATGGCATGTTCCTCTTCCCGCAGGCGGTCCGGCCCCTCCTCCTCGATTGAGTCGGACGAAGGGAAGGCGCCCTCCTTTTCACAGACCAGGCGCTTGTCCGTTTCCACGACCGCCCGGCTGCCCGCACAGCGGCGAATAATCGCGATCGCCTCGTCGGTATCGCATCGGAACCAGTCTTTGCTTTCCCGTCTCGTGGTCAGGAGGGAGTGGACTTCCTCGACCAGTTCGGATGGATCTTCGATCAACAACTCGTAGTCCACATGGCAGGCGTGTGAAAGTTCGCTCAGGTTGAGATTCCGGGCCTGAACCTCGGGATCTTTGCCGGAACAGCCGATGTTGACAAGACCCGGTCGGGTGGCGGCAGAGAAGACATAGACCCAGCCTTTGATGCGCTTCTGGGCGGGCGAGTCGGGCTTGAAGGTTTCCGCGATGAGGTCGTTGTCGGCCAGGCGGCGAATCGCCTCGACGGCCTCCGGGACGCTGCACCGGAATCCGTTTTCCCCTTCCTGTTTCGAGGCCAGAAAACGGTGGACCTCCTGTTCGAGTCCGTGGGGGTTCTCGGTCAGCAGTTCATACTCGACCTTGCAGGGTGAAGGGGCGCCGTCCGGGTCGGGTCCACCCGTGCGGATTTCCGGGTCCTGAGTGGAACTTCCGATCCTCAGCAGTCCCGGCGTTTCCCGGTTCGAGATGATATAGACCCAACCCTTCATGCACACACCCCTTACAAAAATTACCCGTACCAGATCATACCCAAAACAAGTCCGGAAGCAAGTGAAATAACCCGGAACCCCCTTGATGGAAGGGTATTTGCATCGTGTGTCACGGGTGAAAAGTGGGGGGATCAGAAGGGCGTGATAGAAATTCTGAAAATGTTGACCGTATTATTTCGTCCTATGGCCTTTCGGGTTGCGTCTTTCCGAAAGAGTTAGGAGACGGATTACGCCTGTTCGCGGCTGTTTTCTGCTATTCCTCTTGCAGGGGGGCGGAAGGCGTACTATTCGGTCTTCTTTCTCTGAATTCTCCGGGCCAGCGCAACATTCGGACTCGTGGATTCCAGCGTGGCCGTGGTGGGGACCGTCTTTTCGCGCAGCAGTTGTACCGGCCCGAGAAGACCCGACTCCAGGAGGGGGGTATCGGCGGTGAGTTTTCGGATGTTGGTGCGGGTGAGACGCTGTTCGGCGGGCAGGGACGCGTCGCCGATGAGGCGGTTGGGCCAGAAGTTGACCACCTCGACCTCGAGGCGGTTGGCGCCCGGTTTTGTGGCGCGGGTGACCTCGACGCGGAACGGGGGCATCCAGAGGATGCCGAGGGGCTGGCCGTTCAATCGGACCTCGGCCAGTTCGCGCAGGTTCCCGAGGTCGAGCCAGAGGCTGCCCGCGGTATCCCCGTCTTTCAACTCGAACTCCGCGCGGTAGGTCGCTGTCCCCGAGTAATATTTAATTCCCGGTTCCGGACGCGCGGTCCAGCTGACGAGCGAGTCGAACCGGACCGGTTCCGTCGGACCGCCCCATTTCGGGTCAAAGGAGACCGTCCACGGGCCGGGGAGTGTCTGGAGTGGCTCGAAGACGGGGTAGTTGGCGAGGGGGAGGGGGAGCGGGGGGACGGAGGGGGGGGGCGCGGCGCCGGCGGGGACGCCGGCGGTACGAGGTGTTGAGGATTTGGGGCCGTCGGTTGGTTCAACCGCTGTGCCGGCGGGGACGCCGGCGGTACGAACAGCGGGGACGTCGGCGGTACGAACTGTGGGGACGCCGGCGGTACGGGGTATTGCGGATTCAGGGCGGTTGGTCGGTTCAACCGCTGTGCCGGCGGGGACGCCGGCGGTACGAACTGTGGGGTCAGCGGTATGGGACCGGAGCGCCGAGACGGATTCCCGGAATACCACAAAGATTGAACCGCAGGGGTTAAGCAAAAGGGGGACACGCGTCACTTTTTCTTCCGGGTAGTATTCGCTGGCCACGCGCCGTTCGCCCGTCACGGGGTCCCACAGTTCGGCCACCTTGTCGGTCACGCGGAAGACGCATTCGACCGTCTCCGGGCGTTTGTTGCGGTTTGCCACGAAATAGATCTCCGTCTCGCCCACGCGGCGGTGGAGGTAGTCGAGGATCGTGTCGGCCTGCCCGCCGAGGAACAGGAAGTCGGGTGGGACTCCGTCTGCGATCAGGACTTCGCGCGCGGTCATCCCCTGGACGACATGGCCCCGGCCCACCTTGCGGTTTTCCCGGGTCACCAGTTTCGGGGCCTCTCCCCACAGTTCCAGTGCGATCCGTTCCGCATCGGCATCGCAGCCGGGGTACCCCGTGAGGCTTCCGGTTCCGGCTGGCCTCGGGCCGATAACCGTCGCGCCGTCGGCCACCAGTTGGCGGATTTTCTCCAGAACGGGAAGGGGGAGAGAGAGGCTGGACCGCGAGGACGGCAACGCCAGCGCGCGGTAACTCATGCCGTCGGGGAGCGTGAGGCGTCCGTCGCGTACGGAAAGGCGCGTCAGGAGCGCCTCTTCGGTCAGGACGTCGTAGTCGAACCCGGGCAGAACACGCGCGGGGTCGGAGCTCTTGAGCCGGGCGAAGTTCGGCACGTGATCGCCGTAATAATAACACACATCGGCGACGAACAGGCCCTGCTGGAGGATAAACTGGCAGCGGTTGATGTAATCGAAAAACGGTTTCGACTTGTTCCACCACGTGACGTTCGGGTTGAGGTGCGTCCCGGCGAAGTACTGCTGCCCGGGTGTCCCCATTTCTTTGGGCGAGCAAACGAACGCGTGCCAGACGAGGAGGTTCAGCCCCTCGCAGGCGGCCTGGTCGAACGACGGCTTGAGGTTGTCCCAGAGCGTCTCCTGCCAGTGCGGGCCGATGGTGGTGAAGC
>DAOPYU010000258.1:0-6752 GCA_035353095.1 Candidatus Sumerlaeota bacterium
GGGCGCAATACGCAGGGTGTTACCTTGATTCGCCTCAATGACGGGGAAAAACTGCCGGCGCGATCCCTCTTTCTCCAGAAACCGTACAATGGCCTCAGGTCCAATCTCGTCGCCACGGCGAATGGCAATCGGCGAGGAATGCCGGTGACGATACCGGTTCAGGTTGATGGCGCAGGTGAAGTAACGTCCGTCCTCAAGGTAACAGGGAAGTCCCGCTCTTTGGCTTTCCAGCAAACGGCGCGCTTCGCTATTGTCTTCGATCACCGTCGTCAGATAAACGGGGACGGGATTAGCCTCATGGAGTTTCCTGAGAGCGGCATATCCACGGGCCAGCACCGTCGTCCGCCGTACCGCCGGATGCAGACGCAAGCCTCCCAGATAACCGATATCGGCACGTTTCCCGTCAAGGTAAACCGGTTTGATGCTGCGGCATCCCAACCCGACCACCCGTTCCTCCTCCAGAGCGATGAGGGCTTGATTTTCCTTCCCCTGAACGCTCAAACCCTGAAAGAAATCGGGATCGCGTCCGAATGCCAGGCGAACCCAACCGGGCATCGGGGAATTGCCGATCAATTCCCGGATTTCTCTTTCGTGTTGCGGTTGAGCCACCTGGAATCGCACCACCGTTCTTGTCCCCTCATTCATCCACGCCGAGGGGCAATCCCTGACGTTTTTCAACTTCACGTCGTGCGTTCAGGTTGGACAGCCAGAACAGAACCGTCATGAAGGGACTCCGGCAATTGCTTCTCCAGTTCAGGGCGCGCCGCAGAATCCGCCTCCAACCGTAAAATGAGTGGCGCGCTTCAAAACAGGCCAGTGATAGTTCTTCGGGGGAAAGAAGCGCGGGCTGGAAGGCCACGTCCCCGAAATGGTAATGGGGTGACAGCCACCATTTTTCCTGGAGCAGACGCTTTTCGTCTGACAGACGTTCGAAAAGCGGCGTACCGGGGAAAGGAACCAGGTGGTTGAAAGCGGAGAAGAACAACCGGTGGCGCAGGGCAAAGTCCGCAGTCTCACGAAGCGTCTCACGCGTATCGGAGTCGTATCCGAAAACAAAGGTCCCATAAATGCCAATCCGGTGCCTGGCGAATTGGGCGACGGCTTTTTCATAAACCGGCCGCAGGCTGCCCTTGAGGGCTTTTCCCGAGACGGCGTTCCCTCCCGGATTCAGGGTCTCGAAACCCACCAGTACCCCCAGGCACCCACTGTGGCGCATCGCTTCGAGGCATTCATCATCCCCGGCCACGTGAACACTGATCTGCCCCACCCACCGGATGCCAAGAGGTTCCAACGCTCGGAACAAGGCCAAAGCGCGATCACGCTCCACACAAAGATTATCATCCACAAAAAAAACGTTCTTTTTTCTTAGAGAGGTTATTTCCTGGACCACGTCCCCAACGGGCCGCGCCGAATAGGAGTGATTGTAAAAGGACGAGATGGAACAGAAGTCGCAATTGAACCGGCACCCGCGGGCTGTCTCGACCAGGGCCAGATTCATATACCGTTTTCCCGCGAACAGTTTCCGGTCTGGGAAAATGCCCGCCAAGTCTGGATGCGACGAGGCTTCATAATGCGGTTGAAGGCGCCCCGCTTCAAAATCGTCCAGGAGGGTTGCCCAGACCCCTTCTGCTTCTCCCACCACCAGGGCATCGGCATGGGACGCGGCGTCTTCTGGCGCCAGCGTGGGGTGAAAACCTCCCATGACGACCCGGACCCCTCGTTCCCGGAATCGCGCGCTGATCTGGTAGGCCCGCCGGGCCGAGTAGGTTTCCACACTCAAAGCGACCAGATCGGTCGGGTCGTCATACGGGATCGAATCGAAACGGTCGTCATAGAAGACCCGTTCCCAGGAGGGAGGTGTTAATGCCGACAGCTGTGCGATCGCGAGAGGTTCCATCAGCCAGGAGTTGGGATAGGCCTCACCCGGTCGCTTCCCGACACAGGGATAAATGAATGTCACCTTCATTCCGTTCCCATTTCTCCTTCTTGGGGAGTTTGGTCTGTTGCCGTAGCAATATCGAGCAGGTTGTTTGGAACTTTATCGGCGAGACACGCCGGTATCAAACGTTCCCCTTTGACGACTGCGTCCGGACAATTGAGGCAGTGCGTGACGGCCCCATCTTTCCCGACTTCCGCCGGACATTGAAAAAGTAACCGTTTTGCTCTCAAACGAGTTCCGTACCTGAAGGAATGTAACAGAACTTTCAGGTTCCCCAGAAAGTCTCCCCCCATCAGGGCATTCAGGATGAGTTGTACCCGAAATTGGGAACTGTTCTGTTTTTGATACATGGGAAATCTCCCATTCAGACAGAGGGCAAGGGACAGGTAAAGTTTTTCGAACGCGCTGGCCTTGATTGAATGGGAAACACCGTTTCCATCCCTTCCATACAGGACGGATATAAGATAGGAAAGCCACCGAGGATCGTCTGCATCCCGATTCGAACCCAACCAGGCAAACGGCTGCATGTTCAACACATCACGCAAATACTCGATCGTTTGCCTATTGGTTAGGGTATCGACACGCGAACTTTCGGGATCGCACAATGTTCCCTGCAATCCCGAGAGCAGATCACCACGTATTTCGGCGATCTGCTCCATATCCCGGAACAACGTGACGAGCAGGTAGTTGACATGGGGTGATGACACCACAAACTCAATCATATCGTGAACTTCATCCAAAGCTCCCGGAAAAGCGGTCATGACCAATCCCACGTCGATTCCATGTCGGGCGATGCGGGTGGTGAGCGTCTCGCGCAGTTGCCACAATTGGTCATGTGACACATCCGGCGGTAGATCGGGACGAATCTGGTTCCTGTCGAGGTGGACAAAAATGATATCCAGACCACTGGCCTTCAGACATTCGAGCCGCCGATCCTCCAGCAGGAGTCCATTTGAGAACATTTCTACAAATAGCCCATACGATTTGATAAGCCGTACAATGTCGTCCAATTGCGGGTGGAGAAGTGGTTCCCCCCCCACGAGAGAGACCGAACTCAGGCGACGTTGGGATATCAAGACCTTGAGTTCCGATTCAACCTCCGCAACGGACTTGATCGACTGGGGCAAGGAGTTATAACAGGCACGACAGGAGATATTACATCCCCGGATGATATCGAGAAGCGCATGCGGGACGGTTTCGGGCCCCCAGGGCAGGTGCCATGCATCCAGACTCAATGCGCAGTTCCTTTCATTACACGAGACGACTCGGAAACAGGAGGCAGGCGCAGCAACCGTTCCGCCCGGCTGAAGATCTGTTCCGGGGTCCCCAACTCTTTCAGGGTCAGAAGTGCCTTGTCAAATGGATTCTCGATCCGGGCCAGAGCCTTGGCCCGGCGAAGACCGATACGACCGATATACCACAACGGCAAAGTCAAGGCCGGGAAATCGGATCCGAAAAGGACTTTGGATGCCAGGTCGGAATCTCGCAGAATACGTCGCAGAGGACCGCCATGTAGAGGCAGTCCAAATGCACTCAAATCCCCATAGAAATTCGGGTACTCTTTGGCCAGATTCGCCCATTGTCCGAAACGACAACGTTCATGCAGATAGAGACGTGTTCCACAATGCGCCGCGATGACCGTCACTCCCTGTCGTAAAGCGGGTATCAGGCGTTCCGGATCATTCAGGCGATTATCGTACATCGGCAGAGTGTGTTCGACGCCGGTGTGAGTCAGCAGAGGAATGCCGTGGTATCTCATGCGCTCATAAAATGCATAACACCGAGAATCGTCCGGCACGATATTCTGCGCCGAGGGGATCCACTTGATCAGACAGGCGCCACATGCCACAACACGATCCAGTTCATCAATCGCATCTTTCCGATAAGGATGGACACTGGCGCCGAACAGCAACCGGGAATTCCCATCCACGAAGCCGGCGACATAATCGTTGCCGGTCATCATCCGAGTGTGTTCCAAGTCAAGCGAACCGTCTTCCCGATGTGCCCCATCGAGTGCCAACAGAACGACTCGATCAACCCGGCTTTCCCGGACCCAACGACTGACAAGCGATTCCGTTTTGCCACCATTCTCATGGGAAAACTGTCTTAAACTATTCATAAACAGGCGCAACAGACGGCTTTGCCTGCCGGGAGGACACAGAAAATTACCTCCCAAACCACTTGGACCGGATAGATGCGCATGGATGTCGAAAATCATTCCCGAACCCGCTTTTCCCCCCGCCATTTCGAAAACGGAGGGGATATCAGAAAGGCGCGTGTGGGGGCGTCCGGGGCCAGTTCCGTTCCGGCGGTCAGAAGAGAATATCCTCCCACGAGGGTGCGAGCGCCGATTTTTACAGGAGCCAGAAGCAGTTGCGTTGCACCGGCGTCGTTTCGAACCATGACATGGGGATTGATCCGGACTCCCGCTCCGAAAATGACATCGTCGCCAATTTCCAGAAATGAGCGATCCAGGATAAGCGTGCCGGGAGCCCAGTAAACCAACCGACCGATCCGGGAACCCCAGAGACGCAACCAAGCGCTGTAGGCCGAGGGAATCAACCGCATCGTTTCTTCAAGAAATGTCAGGCGGCAGAAGAGAACCTGAAGGTTGAGCAGCGTCCACCACTTGAAAAAGTCCGCCGAACCGATTTCGATCACAGTCGAACGCATGGGAAAGCCCTTGACGATAATCCGGGCGATCAGGGCCGGTAGAAGAAACAGAACCGCCAGCGCCGCAGGCAATCGCCAATACCATTGCGCCCAGTGTGCCATCAGAATCCAACCGGTCCCGATCGCATGCAACAACGGCAAATAACTCAGGAACAGAACGAACAGCCGTTGGGGAACCGACAGACTGTGAGCGGCCCATGCAGACGGCCTCTCCTGTTTCCCCAGAATTTCTATATCCGGGGATTCATTTGATACCGTTTTCGGATCTTTTCCCTGAAAACTCATCTCCTCATTTTTCCCCCGGGTATTTTCCGATTCCCACCGCCAGAAACAACTTGCGCCACCAGGGGAGGGTACGCGCCGTAAGAACGGGATTGTCGAGAAAGTTGACGCCGGAATGGATGGCGGCGATCTTCCAATGTCCCTCTCTTTTTACCACGAGTGCCGTCCAACGGGAGGCCATGGTCACCTGTCGCCCGTTTTTCCGAACGGTATAGATATCTTCGGAAGTTCCGTAACAATATCCGGTATTCGTATCCACGAATTGAGTCAGGATTTCCGCTTTGGGCGCCACGTGAAAGCTCGAAACTGGGGAATCCTCCCGACACAGCATCTTTTCATAATAAGCCTTGATGGCGGCGCGATCGGTCAAAACCGTTTGGTCCACGGCGGTCAAGACGAAATTATCCGTGAAACAATCGGTCAGCTTATCCAGTTCCCGATTGTTGAGCGCCTCGGCGGCTTCTTTCAGCAGCGTTCGCAACGCCGTATGATCCGCTTCGCGATCATTTTCCGTACCAGTCTCCTGCGCCATCGAGTTCATGGCGAGATAGACAATCATCAGGGCTACCCACAGCATTCTCATCCATCGCAAGTTCATTTTCCGGCCTCCTTCCAAGATGTTAGACCGTCGTTACTCTGGCACAGGGATTCTTACTTGTCAATCAACTCGATAATACAGGTGAAGTCCTGCTATGGAGCGACTTGCGTCCGATGAATCGGTAAAATGGAATCCGGAATCCCGGCATCAAAGCGACCGGACTCGTTCCTTCCTGGAGGGTGACCTGTTCGAAATGCTGTTGAAGGCAAGGCAGATGATCGGGAGAGGGATGGACATTTCGCATCCCGAACCACATCGGCCAGAAGGTCCGAGTCCAGGCGTTGTGGCGACACATGCCTGGAGTCGGAAACTTCTGTGAAACGTAGTAATCCGCCACGCCAATCAGACCGCCTGGTCGAAGCAGGTCGAAAGCATGGGTGATGGCATCGAACCAGTTGGGAGTCATCGTCAGGGAATAAGAGAAAGTGACCAGATCGACGGGACCTTCCGGCGGAACAAACTCCGCCATATCCGCCTGTATCACCGAAACATTTTTCCAGTTCCGTTCGGCAATACGTCGACGGGCTACATCGAGCATTGAACTCGAAAGATCCACGATATACACCTTGCGCAAGGAGGGCAGACGGTCGTCAACCGGTTCCAGATTACCGCCGGTTCCTCCCCCCATGTCGAGCCAGATTCCATTCAGTGGCGGAAGAAGGTCGCGATACAGGTCTTCCCGCCCATGCAGCATGTTTTGCCGGCGCCGGTCGTACTCAACTGCCTGTCCCCGATAGAAACACTCCAGACGCTCCTGATGGGTCGTGCCTCGAATCGGCTTGTAGAGCAGATGCCAGGCGAATCGAATCTCCTTCACAAGGTTCAATTGGGAATCTCCCAACATTCGAAGGTGTCGGCCCAGTGGGACGAATCGGGTGGGGTTCCCGGATCGCTGATCGTATAGGGGTGGGCAAAACGCGCCTCGTGATAGAGACGTTTGACGAAAATGCGATACGACAGATTCCCCACGAAATTGACCGCCGCCGTCAAGCTCAGACCCGCCACCCGTTTCCAGATGTGGCGCAGACCGAACGTTTCTCGGTAGGCCCATTTGAACCCCGCATACAATTCCTCCGGAGACATTTTCAGGGGTTGGATCACCACGTGCATCGTATCGTAGTCTTCCCAGTTGTAGCTCAGAATCCGTCCCTCAGCCTCCAGACGCTTGAAAAGGGCCGTCCCGGGAAAAGGCGTATAGATCGAATAACGGGGAATATCCACCTTGAGATCAATGGCCTGTTGGACCGTTTCGGCAAACAC
>DAOPYU010000259.1:0-6748 GCA_035353095.1 Candidatus Sumerlaeota bacterium
TGTTTCTGGCCATCTCGGTCCAGCAGTGGGGAATCGTCTATACCACGGCGGGCAACGCGAGTTTCCTCACCGGGCTGTACGTGATTCTGGTGCCGCTGCTCGGGTTGGGTGTGGGGCACCGGACGGGGCGATCGGTGTGGCTGGGCGCCGTGCTGGCGCTGGCGGGGGCGTACTGCCTGAGCGCCGCGAGCGGGTTTTCCTTCCAGGCGCTGGCGGAGCGCGGTCGTTTGTTCGGCGACGCGCTGGTCAGCCTGAGCGCGCTCTTCTGGGCCATCCACATCCTGATGCTGGCGCGATTCTCGCAGCATCTGAGCGCCTCTGTCCTCGCGTGCGGGCAGTTCGCCGTCTGCGCGCTGTTGAGTCTGGGGGCGGCGTTCGCGCTCGAAACCCCCTCGGTGGCGTCGGTGCGTGAGGCGGCTTTCCCGATTCTTTACGGCGGACTGATTTCGGTGGCGGTGGGCTACACGCTTCAGGTGGTGGGACAGCGTCATGCGCCCCCGGCGCACGCGGCTATCCTGCTGAGCCTCGAGGCGGTGTTCGGCGCGGCCGGGGGGATCGTGTTGCTCGGGGAGCGACTTTCTCCCCTCGGCGTATTGGGCTGCGCCCTCATGCTGACCGGAATGCTGGCCGCGCAGTGGGGAAACTTCCGCCGGAACGACCCGTAAGTCGGCCTTTCACGGGCGGGACACCCGTGCCACCTCGTAGTTCTCACTCTCCATTGTCAATTATCCATTATCAATTATCAATTCCCCCGCAACACCCCTTTTCTCCCCTCCCATTATCCATTGTCAATTATCCATTATCCATTCTTCATCGTCCGCTCCAGAAACCGTTCCACCTCGACGATCAGGTTTTCCCAGTTCAGGTCCGTTTCGGCGAGTTGACGCGCGGCGTGGCCCATCGCGTCCCAGCGGTCCGGGTGGTCGAGCAACTGCCCCAGGGCGTGGCCGAACGCCGCGCTGTCGCAGGGGGCGGCCCAGCCGATCGGGAGCCGGTCGGGGGCTTCCGTTTCGCCCGCCAGCCACGCCTCGAGACTCGGCGGGGAGGGGAAGTAGTCCCCCAGGTCGCCGATGGCGCAGGTGACCGTGGGGCGTCCGGCGGCCAGGTAGTCGCCGAACTTGTTGGGCCAGCGGGCCCGGTTGGCCGCGCTCTCGGCCAGAGGCAACGCCAGCACGTCGGCGGCGCCGAGCACCTGGGGGATCCGCTCGAAATCCACCCGTTCCAGTTCCGTCACGCGGTCGGCCAGGCCGGCCTGTTTCAATAAATCCTGGGAGAATCGGGGACAGGCCGTGAGGAGCCGCGCCCCGGGGCATTGCGCGAAGGCGATGCGGAGCGCTTCGACAAAAAACGCCTCGTCCGGGTTGTAGTTGGCCACATATCCCACCCAGGGCCCCGAGTTCTCGGGCAGACCCAGCGCCCGGCGGCAGTCTTCTTTCGACAGCGGACGAAACACCTCGAGTTCCGCGCCCGACGGCACCCGCAGCACCCGCTCGCGCGGGACGCCCGCCGCGAGGGCTTCCTGCTCCAGGAGGCGCGAGATCACCGTGACCCCCTGCGCCCGGCGCAGAATCCCGCGTTCGAGGCGGACCTCGACCCGCTCGGCCCACCGCTGCGCCGCCGGACACGGCCCGCAGGCCGCCCGGGGGTTCGCCTGGCGGTCGCGCTGGCGCAGGAGGAAGATGCCGTCCCGGTAGGCGTCGCACCAGTCGGCCACCACGGGTGTCCCCCGGAGGAGGTGGGCCAGTCGGGCGGGCAGGTAAACCGTCGGCGGGTGAGCGAAGGCGTAGATCAGGTCGTATCGATGGCGCGCCACATGACCCAGGCGCCAGAGCGCGTCGAGCGGCCCCCAGCCGTCGTCGGCGTGGACGAGCGGGTTCCACGACGGGGTCTCGATGACCTCGACCCCGCGCAGAGTTTCGCGCGCCGTGCGGTACCAGTGGTGCGGCGCGGCGGTCAGCAGGGTCACCGCATGGCCCCGCGTCACCAGCGCGCGCGCCAGGTGCAGCGCGCGGAAGTAGGTACCGTGTTCACGCAGGGGACTGGTCAGACAAAGGATGCGCATACGCCCTGATCCGGAAAAATGGGACGCCTCATCGGGCGTGTGGAGAATTCCGCTCCGTTCCGGAGCGTACCACGCAATTTATCTTGGCCGAAAGGGTTTAATTGGCTATGGTAGGCAAACGTTACCTTTCGCCCTGTTCCGGAGAGGTTCAGGGCGAAAGGCGAAACACTCCCGACCTGTTTGTGTGAGAAAGAAGGAGAGGTCCCATGCGTCTGGCCGTTTTTGCCTCCGGACGAGGCAGCAATTTTGCCGCTCTGCTGAAAGCGCGCGCCGAGGGACGGCTTCCCGAGGCCGAATTCGCCCTGCTCTTTTCCGACAAGGCCGACGCGCGCGCGCTCGACCTGGCCCGCGAAGCCGGCATCGCCACGCTGCACCTCTCCCCCCGCGATTTCGAAAACCGCACCGCCTACGAACAGGCCCTCGTCGGCCACCTGCGCAACCACCGGGTCGAAGGCATCTGCCTGGCCGGGTACATGCGCCTGGTCGGCACCCCGCTGCTGGCCGCCTACCCTCAGCGCATCCTGAACATCCACCCCGCGCTGCTGCCGTCGTTCCCCGGCCTGCATGGCCATCGCGACGCGCTCCAGTATGGCGTCAAGGTATCGGGCTGTACGGTCCACTTTGTGGACGCGGGCATGGACACCGGCCCCGTCATCGTCCAGCGCGCCGTGCCCGTGCTCGACAACGACACCGAGGAGACCCTCGCCGCGCGCATTCTCGAGCAGGAACACCAGGCCTATCCCGAGGCGGTGGACCTGTTCACCCGCCGCCAGCTGCGCATCGAAGGCCGCCGCGTCGTGCGCGGGGCGTGAACAGTTCCCTCGCGGAACACGCCACCCACACCCCCTCGGGTTTCCATTCCGGAATAAAGACGAACACGGTCCCTATTTCAGCCCTTTTTCGTTGAAGAAGGCGCTGTATTTCTTGTCCACGCCCATGATGTGGCCCCGCAGCCAGTCGCTCAGGAACGACAGGACCTTGATGGAAAGTCCGAGTGTGCCCGCTTCGAAATCCTGCTTGAACTTCGAGACTTCGGCGATGAATTTCTGGTGTTCGGCCTTGTGCGCCGGGGTGTCCGGGTAGCCGAACTTGTCGAAGTATTTCTCCTCCAGCGCAAAGTGCCCCACCGCGTAGTTTACCATCTGGGTGAGAATTTCCCCGACCTTGTTTTTTCCCTGCCCCGTCTGCATGGCATTGTCGAGGTTGTTGATCATCTGAATGAGTTTCATGTGTTGATCGTCAATCTCTTTCACATTGACACTCAAGGCGCTGCTCCACTGAATCAACGGCATGTTTCTTCTCTCCTCTCCGGCGTTTCGCTTGCGTAGCCTCGTTTCCTGTATCGGCAGGCGCGCCCGCATTCTCAAGCGCCGATTTTGAAGAACTTCTCTTCCGGGGCAAAGTGGACCTCCGCATAATGCGCCATTTCGGAGAGAATCTCCTCCTCAAATCGCCATCGAGGAGGAGGCTGTTCGTCACTCCACCGCCAGCCGCGGTTCCAGCGCCTGCCAGAGGGCGGCGAACACCGCGTCCGCGTCGGCGGTGGCGTCGATGCGGACCATCTGCGGGTCGGTCATGGCGTCGAACTCGGCCTTGACCCGCCGCAGGTAGTCCTCCTTCTCGAACAGGTCGCGCTGGTCGCCGCGCTGCTGCTCGATGCGCCGCCCGGCCCACTCCGCCGGGATCGTCAGGTAGAACAGCACATCCGCCGGCGGGGCGAACACCTCGTTGAGCCCCCGGATCTCGGTCGGGTCCAACCCGCGCGCGCCCTGGTAGGCGATCGTGCTGTAGTAATACCGGTCCATCAGGACGATCGCGCCGCGCTCGAGCGCCGGGGCGATGCGTTCGCGCACGTGCTGACGCCGGTCCTCGAGAAACAGGTCGAGTTCCTCGCGCGGCGACACGTCCTCGCGGCCCGACCGCGCCAGCTCGCGGATGCGTCGCCCCCACGGTCCGTCAGTCGGCTCGCGCAGGCGCTCGACGTCCCACCCCTCGCCGCGCAACCGCTCGGCCAGCCGTTCGCACTGCGTGCTCTTGCCCGCGCCGTCGATCCCTTCGAGCACAATCAACAATCCTTTTTTCAACCGCCGCGCCATCTTTCGCCCGATCCCTTCTCTCCGGTGATTCCGTCCGATCCGCGCTCGCGGTGGACCCTTCCGAGTTTTCCCCGCCCCGGGTCCGAATGCAAGGGAAATAGGGGGTCTGGACGTCATCCCCACCGAATTCTCTCCCTTTGATTGCCATTCACTTGGAAACCTCCGATGCGGGCAGAAAGAAGAACGAAACAAAAGACGGGACAGGATCACGGGATCAACAGGATGTGGAGAGTCTCGACCCATATCCTGTCAATCCCGTGATCCTGTCCCGTCTTTTTTCACCCGTATTCTCGTGACTCCGGAAGGACTTCCGGTCGTCCAGATTTTTTGAATACGATTGATCCTCACGGGTCTCGAAAAAACGAGACCGTCACCCCCCCTCCCGACAGGTCACCCGTCGGGCCAGCTGGTTCTCCCGGTCCAGGTACATCGGCTCGAAGTAGAAAAACACACCGGGCGCGTCCAGAAGATCGAGAAGCGGACGGAAACTCGACCGGGTATGGAACGGACAGCAGGCGTCCGGCGTGGTAAGGGTGACATGGCACTCGACCCGCCACTCGCCCTCTTGTTTCTCCAGCCGTTCCCGGTGTGTCTCCAAGTCATTCTTGATCCGGGGCATCCAGGACTCGAAACAGGCGTCCATCGGTTCCATGATCTCGCCGGAGTAGTGAAACGCGAGGCTTTCGTTTTCTGTCTGAGAGATCGAATTGTCCCCCTTCTGACCCAGGCCGGTCTTCTTCAGATAGAGTGTACATTGCCACTCGCACTCGGTCCATTCCTCGAGTTCCGCCATCGGCAGAGGAGACTGGTGAATACAGACGTTCGGATCGGCTTCGACACACGTCAAAAACGGTCCCCGTTTCAGATCGTAGCTTTCGATATTTTTGAGAAGAATCTCGATATCCTCGAGTTCGCTCCGATAGAAAAACTCCCGGGGAATAAACACCGGCTGGACCCGGGCGCCGACCGTTTCCGAATAGACCAAAAGGTTGATCCAGGAATCGTACTCGTGCGCCACTTCCACCAAGGCGGGGGTGTCCAGAAGCCCCATGAATTCGGACAAGACGCCAGAAGCGTCTGTGAGAAAAACGCTCTCGGAAAAACCGTGGGAATAATTCGGATGCACCCGGGAGTGGACCTCTTTCATGAATTGTTCGTATTCCTCGGTCGATTCCTCGTGGTCCTCCCGGTCGTACCCCGGCATTTCGGCCATGAACGAGAAACCCATCTCCCGGACCATTGCCAGTCGCTTCTCGTCGTCCTTCCGTTTATTTCGGTCGTTTTGGAGTGCGTCCGCCGGAATCTCCGACGGATTCTTTTCGGTCACCTGCAAAGCCTCCTTATTCTTTCGATCGATCCACATCGGCTCGAAGTAAATGAAGACTCCCGAGGCGTTCAGAAGATCGAGAAGAGGACGGAAACAGGATTCGGCATGAAAATTACAGGTGCCGTAATAGGAGGTGAAGAGAACATGATATTCCACCCGCCACTCGCCGGGGTGGCGTTCGATTCTTTCCCGATTCGTCCGAAAATCGGCCTCGACCAGAGGAAGCCACGTTTTCACACAGGGGTCCAGGGACGCCCCGAGCAACCCCACTTCGCCCGAGTATTGAAAGACGATTTCTTCATCCCTTTCGCCCTCTCCCTCACCTGTTTCCGGACAACCCCAGTGTCCTTTCCGCAGGCGGAGGAAAAACTGCTGCTTCCAGTCCCACGTTTTCATCTCCTTCTTCGAAATCGGGAAAATCCGATGGGAAAGATTGGGGAAAGTCTCCAGAAATCCGACAATATCCTGTTCATCCATGTCGTGGGTCGGGTAATCCGAAATATCAATCTCCAGATGCTTCAGTTCTTCCTTCAGCAGGAAATCCCGGTGGATAAAGACCGGTTGAACCCGGCCTCCGATCGAGTTGCAGAAAATTCCGATGTTAAGCGAGAAATCGAACTCGCTGGAAAAGGTCTGAAGAACGGGAAGGTGGATATCTTCCAGACATTTGAAAAGCATGGGGGTGCAGTCGCTCAAAAAGTAACCGTCACAATCGAGTTCCTCCCCATTGCGATACAGTCTGGAAAAGAGATTGTCCCTGAATTTCCGGTATTCTTTCAGATCTTCTTCATATTCCGGCGTCCCGCGCTTGGGCCGTTTCTCCGGGACGTTTTCCGGCATCTCGACCCGATAACCCAACGTGATCTTCCTGACCATTTTCATCCATTCGGCTTCTTCCGACATCATCGCTTTCGTTTTCTCCGTGGTCTGGGGCCAAATTTTCCGGGATTGAACTGAACCCGGTCTTTCCCTGTGCTGTATCGCCACGAGCAGCGTAACAACCGAGTTTGCGGATTACAATAATTATCGCAGAAAACGGCTGTTGAGCCCGAAAACCGCGGTTGAAGCGCCAACGGCGCGACTCGATTGTAGCCTGAGGCAGAGCGAATCGTCGCCCCAGGGAGGATGTCCCCCTTTTCGAAAGGGCTGAAGGCCCGTCCGATTGGGATGGGGTAAAACGCCGGGATAGAACGGGCTTTCAGCCCTCTCGAAAACAACCCGGTCTGTTCCTGGGGCGATGCCCCAGGCTACAATGACTCGCGC
>DAOPYU010000260.1:0-6738 GCA_035353095.1 Candidatus Sumerlaeota bacterium
TGCGCGAACGCAGATCCTGCCCGGCGGGCAGGTCGAACCGCACCGCGCCGTCGCGTACCAGTGTCAGCCCCACGTCGGGGTGGCTGAAGGCCTGCTGGGTAAGGAGCTGCGTCAGAATGTTGAACTCCGACGCGGGGCTTTTGAGAAATTTCAACCGGGCCGGGGTGTTGTAGAACAGGTCGCGCACGTGGAGGGTTGTCCCGGCGGCCGTGCCGGTGGGTTGTACCTTCTCCACCTGACCGCCACTGGCCAGAATGCGCACTCCAGCCGTGTCCTCGGGTCGGCGCGTCAACAACTCGAAACGCGAAACGGAAATTATCGAGGCCAGCGCCTCACCCCGGAACCCACGCGTGGTCAGGCGTTCGAGGTCCTCGAAATCGCGAATTTTGCTCGTACTGTTGCGCAGGATGGCGCGCCGGGCGTTCGGCTCGTCCATGCCGCAGCCGTCGTCGAGCACGGAGATTGAACGTCCGTCGCGGCTCACCTCGACGCGGATATGGCGCGCCTCGGCGTCGAACGCGTTCTCGACGAGTTCCTTGACCACCGACGCGGGACGCACGATCACCTCGCCGGCGGCGATCTTGTTGATGAGGGTCTGGGGGAGGATCTGGACGTCGTGGCTCATACGGCTTTCACTCCTAACAGAATCGCCCGCGCCGGGCAAGGTTTTCGTGGCGCAAGACGAGGGGGGCGGGTCACCCCCCATCTGACTGATCGGACCGATCGGACGGATCTGCCCGATTAAGGCCGACAAGAAATACGGCATAGGTCCTCACCCGGAAAAACAACCCGCGCGAAGCCCCAGAAGGCCTTCGCGCGGGTTGTTCCGTTCTACACGTTTAACTCCGGCACGGCGTCAACGCGTCGCCCGGAAATAGCGGGTCTTCGTCATCCCTCGACCACGCACCGCATGGTATCGCGGGCGATGACGATCTCCTCGTTGGTCGGCACGACCCAGACCTTGACAGCCGAGTCATCCGTGCTGATAAGCCCTTCCTTGTGGTTGAGGGCTTCGTTACGTTCGCTGTCGAACTTCACGCCCATGAATTCCAGTCCCTCGCACGATTTGCGGCGCACGATGGAGGAATTCTCGCCGATCCCCGCCGAGAAGACAATGTGGTCCACATGGCCGAGGGCGGCGGCATAGGCGCCGATGTACTTGCGGACGCGGTAGCAGAGCAGTTCGATGGTCAGTTTGGCGCGTTCGTTGCCCGCGTCGGCCTGGGCCACCAGCTCGCGCATGTCGTTGCTGATACCCGAGAAGCCCTGCAGGCCGCTGTGTTTGTTGAGCAGGTTGTTGGCCTGATTCAGTTCGAGGTTCTCGCGTTCCATCAGGAAGAGGATGATGGCCGGGTCAATATCGCCCGCGCGGGTTCCCATGACCAGCCCTTCGAGCGGCGTCATACCCATGCTGGTGTCAATGCTCTTGCCTCCCTTGATGGCGGCCATGCTCGAGCCATTCCCCAGGTGCACGGTGATGATGTTCGTCTCTTCCATCGGTTTCCCGGTCAGCTGATGGATACGGAAGGCCAGATAGCGGTGCGACGAACCGTGGAAGCCGTACCGGCGGATCTGGAAACGCTCGTAGAGCGAATACGGCAGAGCGTAAAAATAGGCGTGGGGCGGCATGGTCTGATGGAATGCCGTGTCGAAAACCGCCACATGGGGCGTGTTGGGCAGGTACTGGTGGGCCACTTCGTAACCCAGAATGTTCGGCGGATTGTGCAAGGGCGCCAGCGCCACGCACTCGCGGATTTTTTCCATGACATCCGGCGTGATCTTGACCGAGGCGCTGAACTTCTCACCGCCATGAACGATCCGGTGGCCCACTGCGTCAATGTCCTCGGGCTTGGAAATCACCCCGTGCTTGCCATGCGTCAGATGGTACAGAATGGTCTCGACGGCGGCGGCGTGTTCGAGGATGACGGGTTTTTCCTTGACCGCATCCCCCTTGTGGCTCGAGTAGCGCACGGTGGACTCGGCCATGCCGATTTTCTCGACGAGGCCTTCGGCCAGAACTTCTTCGGTCTGGTTCTCAATGCGTTCCGGGCTGGTCTCGATCAACTGAAACTTGAGCGAAGAACTGCCGCAATTCAGAACGAGTACTTTCATTTTTCAGAATCTCCATTGCAACGGGTCGGAACCCGCAATTTGCTCGCCACTGGCTCGAAGGCGCGGCGAGTCGTGACCTCCGGGACAACCGGAGGCGCCGGAAAGCAAGCCACCTCAATAGGCCGTCGTCGGGCTTCCCAGAATGCGGCCCGTCGCGTCGTACACAAAGAACCCGCGACCGCTCTTGACCCCCAGGTGGCCTTCGCGCACCAGGCGCCGCAGCAGCGGGCAGGGCCGGTACTGCAGGTCGCCCAGAGCGTTGAAGAGGTTTTCCATATCGTCAAGCAGGGTGTCGAGCCCCATCTTGTCGGCCATCGCCAGGGGGCCGATCGGCAGGCTGAAACCGAGCCGCACCGCCTCGTCCACATGCTCGGCGTTGGCCAACCCTTCCATGACGATGTGCATCGCTTCGTTGATATAGGGGATCATGATGCGGGTGGTGATGAGCCCCGGCATCTCGAAGACCTCGAAGGTTTTCTTCTTCATGAGTTTGGCCAGCAGGCGCGCCACCTCGATCGTGCGATCGGACGTCTTGCTGCCCCGCACGATTTCAACGATGGGCCGGTTTTGCACCGGCAGGGGGAAGTGCATGGCGATCACGCGGTCGGGATGCGTGGTCTTGCGCGCGATGTCCGACACGCACAGCGTGGGCGAACTGCTCACCAGCACCGTGTCGGGCGAGAACAATTGATCCATCTCCTGGAACACTTCCTGTTTGCACTCCAAGTCGCCCTTGATGGCCTCAATGATCACCTGAGACCCGGCCATTTCGCGGATGTCCGTGGTGCCGGAGATGCGCGAGAGGATCAGGCGCTTCTCGCTCTCGGTCACGCCCCACTTGGCCTTCTCGACATCCAGGTCGTCGGTAATTTGCGCGATAGCCTGATCCACCTGCTCTTTGGACAGTTCACAGAACACGACATCGAGACCCGAGCCCGCCAGACAGCGAATCAGCCCTTTACCCGTCGTTCCGGCGCCCAGAACGCCTACTTTCTTCAGTTTCATGGTCATGGTATTCCTCGACTTTGACATCTGACGCTTGAGATTTTGAATCGGCAGGGACCCGCCCAGCCGCAATCCTCCCGGACACGCGCTCCGGCACACGGCTTCAAAGCCCGGCACATGAGAGCCGTTGAGGGCAACAGAGATGAAAGACGGGCTAAACCCCGCCTTCCCGTGCGGTGAGCCACTCGGTTTACCTTTCTAACCGCCCGGCAAGGGTACTGTCAATGCTTTCTTCCGGAAACAAAACTATTTCCCCCTTCCGGGCCGGCAGTCCCTGCTGCCCGGAATTCTCAGGATTCGGCAATCTGTTCTCCGCCCGATTTACAGGCTCCACCCCTGCCGGTATTCCGTCTTGAGAAGTTTCGTCGCTTCCGGGTCGTTGGTGAATTCGCACTTGGCCGCGTCCCACTGGAGGCGGGTCTGACGCTGAATCGCGACAACCCCCAGCAACGCAATCTCGGTGAGCGGCCCGGCATGGTCGAAGTTGGAGTTGGCCGGTTCCCCGGTCTTGCAGGCGCGTACCCAGTCACGCTCGTGGCCGCCGATCCCGTCCGGGATGCGACGCAGTGTCTTTTCGGGCCGCTTGAACGCCTTCATTTTCGACTCGGGAATCAGGCGGACCCCTTCCCCATAACACCCCGCCATGAGTTTGCCTTCGTCGCCGACCAGAATGACGCCCCCATAATCTTTCGCCAGATCCACATTCCCGTCGAGTTCCGCCGGACGCTCGGGCAACAGGCCTCCGTCGTACCACGTCATCCGCACCGCCTCACGGCCGCCGCGCGCGGGAAAGTGAAAATGCACCTTCGAGGCGAGCGGGTGCGATTCTTTACAATGGTACTGCGTGGAACTGGCCTCGATAACGTCGGGGGCGCCCAGGTCGAGCGCCCAGAAGGTGCTGTCGGCCATATGGCAGAAGAAATCGCCCAGAAAACCGCTGCCAAAGTCGCGCCACCCGCGCCATTTGGTGGGCAGGTAGACGGGGTGGTAGGGCCGCAGGGCCGTCGGCCCCAGCCAGAGGTCCCAGTTCAAATCGGCGGGCACGGGCGGCTGGTCGGTGGGCAGATCGCGCGGGTTGTAAACGACATCGGAGGTTCCCCGTCCCCCCACACACCAGGAACTGGCCCAGACGTGGATTTCGCGTACGTGGCCGATCGCCCCGGCGCGCACCCATTCGTAGAGCAGACGCGTCCCTTCGCCCGAATTGCCCTGGTTGCCCATCTGGGTCTGAACCTTGTACTGGCGCGCCGCCTCGGTCAGGGTACGCACTTCGTGGAACGAGTGGGCCAGCGGTTTCTGGACATAGACGTGCAACCCCTTCTTCATGCACGCCATCGCGGCCACAGCATGGGTGTGGTCGGGCGTGGCGACCAGGACGGCGTCCAGATCCTTTTCCTGTTCGAGCATCTCGCGGAAGTCCCGGTACGGACGCGCCTGTTTGTAGCGGTCGAAGACCGGCTGGGCCTGACTCTGGTTCACATCGCACAGGGCGACAATGTTTTCCCCCTCGAGGTTGGTCAGATTGCCCGCCCCCATCCCGCCGATGCCGATCCCGGCGATGTTGAGTTTTTCACTCGGAGCCTTCTGGCCCGGCCCGCCCAGAACATGACGCGGAACAATGGTAAAGGCCGCCGCCGCGGCAGTGGCCAGACCGGCGCCTTTCAGGAATCGCCTCCGTGAGGGCGCATTCAGATGGGACGAGGAACGCATGGGATCACTCCTTTTTTCTGCCAGAAATTGAGATGCATCTTCTGAACGCTCATCGTAACCCCTTCCTTCCGGAAGTCAAACAGATAAAACGGGTTGAACGAAAAACATCTCGTGCTTTCCTCCTGCCGGTTGTGAGAGAATCTCACTCTGCTCCGATGCCATTCGCCGGAGACTCGACGATGAGGTTCCCATGACCCGCCCGGCATCTTCCGATTCCTTCCAGAAAAGTGATCCTTCCGTCCTCGACCTGCGCCCCGAGTTCCTGAACCGGACCATCCTGCGGCTGGTCTGGCCGGCGGTAACGGAGAACCTGCTCTTTTCGGCGGTCTTCTTCGCCGACACCCTGATGGTCGCCTGGCTGCGCAACGAGAGCGCCCTGGCCGCCACCGCGCTGGTGGGGGTCTGGATGTTGTTCGTCAACGCGCCGTTCTTTGGTCTTTCCATCGGAGCGTCGTCGCTGGTTTCGCGCAGTTGGGGCGAACGGGACTTCGAGGCGGCGCGCCAGTTTGCGGGCCATGCCCTGATCCTGGCTTTCGGTCTGGCTCTCATTCAGTTTGTCGGCACCTGGTTTCCGGCTGAGGCCATTGTGCGGGTTCAGGGCGGGGCGTCCGAAGTGGTGGCGCTGGGCCACAAATTCCTGCGGATCATCCTTTTCTCGACCCTGCTCGGACTGCCCATGATCGTCGCGGCGGGGATGCTGCGCGCTTCGGGCAACACCCGCACGCCGATGTACATCACGCTGGGCATGAATGTTCTGAATATCGCGGTCAGTATTTACCTGACGTTTGGACTGGGTCCGTGGAAACCGCTCGGTTTCTGGGGCGTCGCCTGGGGGACCGTCACAGCGCGGACGGTGGGGGGAATCGCCATGATCGCGGCCCTGACCAACTCCTCGCGGGGGATTGGTCTGCGCTTCAGAGACCTCCTGACGTACCAATCCCCGGTGATGCGGCGGGTGTGCCACCAGGCGATCCCCTCCATGCTCGAGCGGGGACTGCACACTCTGTCGCAGGTGGTCTTCATGCGGATCGTGGCGATACTGGGGACGACGGTGCTGGCGGCGCACAACCTGGCGCTTCAGGTCGAGTCGGTGGCCTTCATGCCCTGTGTCGGCCTGAGTTTTGCCGCGGCGGCTGTCACCGGTCAGGCCATCGGGGCCGGGCGCAGCGATCTGGCTGAGATGGCCGTCCGCCGCACGCTGTTCTGGTCCGTGAGCACCATGGTCGCGCTGGGGAGCCTGTTTGTGGCGCTGGGCCCGTGGGGCATCCATCTTTTCCGCGCCACTCCCGAGGTGCTGCGCCTGGCGGGGATGGCGATGCAACTCTCCGCGCTCGAGATGCCCTTCCTGGCGGCGGCCTTTGTCCTGGTGGGGGCGCTGCGGGGAGCGGGCGATGCGCGTTCACCGCTCTACGTCACCCTGTTTTGCCTGGTGGTGTTTCGCATTGGCGTCGTTTACCTGTTTGCCATCACTTTTAAGTGGGGCCTGGCCGGAGTCTGGGTGGCGACGGCAATAGACTGGGCGGCCCGGACGGTGGGGTTGTGGGGATTCTTCCGCGCGGGCAAATGGAAAACCCTCCACGCCCGGGAGAAACGGAGGTTTGAAGAAATGGGGAAAGCCGCTCTCGAAGAACAGGAACCGGTCCTGTAAGTTCACGACAGTTGCTTTTTTCTGGTAATTCGAACAATTCTGGTGGTAGCGTAACGGGAGGGAGACCTCGTTGGCAATCAACAGTGATCTCAAGCCGTTGTTCCAGACTCTGACTGGTGGTGTGAGGGGATAGCTATGGCGGAAATCATCGTCACCCGGGAAGGACAGGGAGTCGAGCGTTACCTGGTCAACAAGGACCGGATGACCATCGGCCGTTCAGTCACAAATGACATCGTCCTGGAAGACCTGAGTGTCTCGCGGTC
>DAOPYU010000261.1:0-6708 GCA_035353095.1 Candidatus Sumerlaeota bacterium
CGATGCCCCAGGCTACAATGGTTCGCGCCGTTGGCGCTTGACCCGCCTCTTCGCGATCTCCGGTTCCTTTCCCCCCCGGGATCATCATTGGGGTACACCCAAGCCGGTTGAAAACAGAGGACTTTGGATGATGACTGCGGGTTTCAGGATAATTTCGGCGGGTGCAATCGAACGCGCTGGTTTTGATCCGATCGTGTGGGATGGGAGGGGTTTCCCCGACCAGCGAATCAGGCCTGCAGGGCTTCCCGGATCTTGAGGCTCAATTCTTTTTCCGTAAACGGCTTCGAGATAAAACGCAGCGAGTCGCCCAGGATGCCGTTGTGCCCGATCACGTTTTCGGTGTAGCCCGACATGAAGAGCACTTTGATCTCCGGGCGGATCGTCCGGATTCGCTCGTAAAGCTGACGTCCGTTCATTTCCGGCATGATGACATCCGAGAGCAGCAGGTCTATTTTTCCCGGTTCTGAAACCTGTTCCAGGCATTCTTGAATGGTCCGAGTCTCTATCACGGTGTAATTCAGTCGGGAAAGTATCTGGCAGGTGATGTCGCGCACGGAGGCGTCGTCCTCGATCACCAGGATCGTCTCGCCGTTCCCATACCGGGTGACATCGCTTGTGGCCTGGGGCGCTTCGGAAATTTTTTCCTGCACCTGGGGGAAGAAGATCTTGAAGGTTGTCGAGCGGCCCGGTTCGCTGTACACCAGCACCTCGCCACCGTGCTGTTTGACGATGCCATAGACGGTGGCCAGTCCCAGCCCGGTTCCCTTCCCTTTCTCCTTGGTGGTAAAGAATGGGTCAAAGATCCGTTTGATGGTGGCCTCGTCCATCCCCAGTCCCGTATCGCTGACGGTCAACTGGACGTAAGGACCGGGGGAAACGCCCGGGTGGGTGGCGTGGTAGTGTGTGTCGAGCGAGGTCACGCAGGTCTCGATGGTCAATGTTCCGCCGCTGGGCATGGCATCGCGCGAATTGACACAGAGGTTCAACAACACCTGTTCGATCTGGGAGGGATCGGCCTTGATCGGGCCGATCTCGGGGTTCAGGTACAGGAGGACTTCGATGTCTTCGCCCAGCAGCCGCCGGATCATTTTCTCCATCCCCTGAATGATCGGGTTGATGTCCAGCACTTTCACATCCAGAACCTGCTTGCGGCTGAAGGCCAGCAGTTGGCGGGTCAGGTCCCGGGCGCGCTCGCCTGCGGCCATGATCTCGGACAGATCGCCGCGCAGGGGAGAATCCGCGGGAAGGTCCTCGATCATCAGTTCGCTGTGGCCGAGAATCACGGCCAGCATGTTGTTGAAATCATGGGCCACCCCCCCGGCCAGTCGTCCGATGGACTCCATTTTCTGAGCCTGCGACAGTTGCTCTTCCAGGTGCCGGCGGTCCGCTTCCGCTTTCCTGCGTTCCGAGATATCCCGACACAGCGACAGGACCTGACTGACTTCGCCGGTCATGACCCGGGTCGCATTGATCTCGACCGGGGTCGTTTTGCCTTCCTGATCCACATAGTCAATTTCCAGGCCACGAACGGCTCCCTGGGTGAAGGCCCTTTCAATGGCTTTCCGGCTTCTTTCCTGATCCGATTCCGAGGTCCATTCCAGTACAGGGTGGTTCAGGACCTCGTCCATCTGTTCGCGTCCGGCCAGTCGGACGTATTGGAGATTCGCATCCAGGACCCGACCGTCCCGATCTATGATGACATAGCCCGTTGCGGTGGTGCTGATGAGTTTCCGGTATTTTTCTTCGCTTTCGCGCAGCGCCGCTTCCGCCCGGATACGTTCCTCCAGTTCGTTCTTCAATTCCGCGGTCTTCAGGGCAACCAGTCGGCGCAGGCTGACATTCAGGAGACAAACGACCAGGATCAGCAACAGGACGACCCCGGTGACGCCCCAGAATTGTTTTTTTTTGTAGAACGGCTCGTATTGAACATGAACCCATTTGTCGAAGATGGCTTTTCGGGTCTCCGGCGGAATCTGGGCCAGCCCCTTGTCGAGGATCTGCTTCAGAAGCGGCAGGTCCTTGCGAACTCCAAACGCCGCTTTGTACACGTATTCCAGAGAACCGGCCACCCGCAGATTGGCGATGCCTTCCTCTTCCACCAGGTATGACGCGCTGGCCATGTCCACAATTGCGGCGTCCGTTTCGCCAAAGGACACCTTCCGGAGCGAGTCGCTGTCGCTCTCCGAGAGCACCAGGTTCAGATTCGGGTATTGGGTCCGGAGATATTCACAAGAAGCAAACCCGTTGCCTACGGCCACGGTCAGATTCATCAGGTCTTTCTCGCGCAGGGTTTTTTTCCGGACATCCCGCACCAGGATCAGGGTGGGAATGCGGACGTAGGGTTCGGTGAAGTCCAGATAGGCGCTTCGGTCGGGGCTGAAGGCGGTGGCCGTCAGCAGTTCCACTTCACCGCGCCGGGCGGCATTCTGTTGCTCCTGCACATCTTTTTGCGGAGTGAATTCAAAAGAAAGACCCGTATATCGGGCAATCAGGTTCAGGTAATCGGACGAGATGCCGGCGTAGTGTCCGTTTTCCGTGAGGATATCCAGGGGGGGCCAGGACGGGTCCGGCGCCACCCGGACCACGGGGTGCTGCTGAATCCAGTTGAGTTCCTCTTCGGTGAATTGCGGGGGCGCCGAAAGATTCCGATCGAGCGTTCCCCCCCCCCGAGAGAGGTGGAGGGAATTCAAGAAGAAAAAGACCAGAACCCCGATCAGGAGTTGCCTGATGCGGACTCGTGTGGGGAATGTGAAGGGAAAAGAGTGGTTCATGAGGTCCTGTTCGGATCGTGATCGTTTCCCCGCACTCGTCCGGGGGGCAGCTGAGATTTTCTCCCGAATCTTCAGTCTTTACGCTCCATTACTGGTTGTTGTCAATGAAACTCTGAATCCGGCTGTACCGGCTGCGCAGGCGTTCCTGCTGACGCTGGACGCGTTCCTTTTCGGTTTCGATCTGCCGCCGTACGGCGTCTTCTTCCGCGCGCAATTGTTCGATGCTGAAGCGTTTGTGCCGTTTGCAGAAATCCCGCGTCTGGGTGATATGGTGGACGGCGCGGACGGTGTCTTCGTCTGATACATTGGGCGGCAGAGGAAGACTGTCCGTCAGGGACTGGACGATCCGCCGATCCAGAACCTGGACGTTGTCCTGCAGGATCAGGATCGGCAGGTTCGACAGGAGGTTGTTCTGGCGGATCATCTGGATGAGTCCCATCCCCGAAATCCGGGGGATGAAGGGGTTGATGATCAGAATGTCGGGGTCGTAACGGAACAGCTGCTGAAGCGAAGCGAAGGGGTCGGCACTGGTGAGGCACTCATAATAGGGATTCAAGGCCGTGGATATGCGGGCGCGCTGACTCTCGACTTCGCAGATGATCAGGACTCGAATGTCCTTGTCTGGGACTGGAGCATTCGAAGAGGTCGAGGAGAGGACCGGCTGGGGCGGTTGAGGAGTACGGCCCGTTAAGGAGGGACGGTTCTGGGCCTCGTGCTGGACCTGTTCGAGGGTCAGGTGCTTGAGCCCCGGTTGACTGCCGTGTTCCTTCAGGAAATAGTCAATGTTCTGAAGCACCCGCATGGGCTCGAAGGGCTTGGTCAGAAACAGATTGCCCCCCGAGGTGAAGGCCCGTCTGGCGCTTTGAAGATCGGTTTCGGCGGTGAGAAAAAAGACCGGGACGTCGTAGTATTTCGGGTGGCGGCGAATGGCCGCAACGGTCTGAAAACCGTCCAGGTTCGGCATGCGAATATCGCAGATCACGAAATCCGGTTCACTCAGGTCGAGCATGGCCAGTCCCTCGAGCCCATCGCTTGCCTCGACCACCTCGAACTTCACGCTCAGACTCAGCCTCAGAATCGCCAGCGCATCGGGGTCGTCATCAATGCAGAGAATCCGCCACGGGGGAGCTGAGGGGGGAGAGACCATTTCATCGTTCCCTTCCTGACGAGGAGGTGGGCGGTTCAGGGAAACCCATGCGGAAAATCGTCCGAAACAGCCGAAAAAAATTTAGTCCCGATTCCTATTGTGTCAAAGGGAAGGGACACTTGGCAAGAAGAAAACGGATACCGGTTTCTTTATCGAGGTGGAAGATGGACGGGATCGAGAACTTCTGGCTGTCCCGGTTCCAGACGGTCCATCCGGCAGCGGGGGTGGGGAGTGCCCGTGCCGTGTCGGGTCATCGCGATCTGCCAGACCTGGAGCGTTCTTGCCCGAAAGGCTCCGGCGAAGCAGAGCAGGTAGTATTCCCACATGCGTTTGAAACGGGCATCGTATCGGCCTTGCAGTTGGAGCCAGGCCTGCTGAAACCGGCTGTTCCACGCCAGGAGCGTTTTTTCATAGTGCGGGGCAAGGTTGTGGACGTCCTCGATCACGAAGCGATCTTCGGCGGCCCGGGTGATCTGTTGCAGACTTGGCAACGCGCTGTTGGGAAAGATATAACGGTTGATCCAGGGGTCGCAGTTGATCCGCGAAATGTTACAGCCGATGGTGTGGAGAAGAAAGATCCCATCCGTTTTCAGCGAGCGGTGGGCCACTTCCATGAAGGTCCCGTAGTTCTTGCGACCCACGTGTTCGAACATCCCCACCGACACGATCTTGTCAAATTGACCGGTGAGGGTCCGGTAATCCTCCTCCAGAAAAGTGATCGGCAGGCCCTGGCAGGACTCTCGGGCGTAGCGCATCTGCTCCTTTGAAATATTGACGGCGGTCACGGCACACCCGTATTGCTCGGCGGCGTAACGCGCCAGCCCACCCCAGCCGCAGCCGATGTCCAGCAGGTGGTCTTTGGACGAGAGGTTCAATTTACTGCAAATCAAGGCCATTTTGTTCCGCTGGGCCTGGTCCAGGTCGTCCGTCCCCTCAAAATAGCCGCAGCTGTACTGATGCCGGGAGTCAAGAAAGGCAAAAAACAGGTCATTGCCCAGGTCGTAGTGCCGCTCGGCGATCTGGTGGCTGCGTCCATGAGATTGAAGGTTGAAAAGAATGGTCGGCAGGAAACGGAAGAGGTACCCCAGATTGCCGGAAAGTCTTTCTTTCAGCCCGTTCCGCAGTACCCGGCAGATCATTTCATCTATCCGCCCACAATCCCACCAGCCGTCCATGTAGGACTCTCCGAGTCCGAGATTCTTCTCGTTCAGAACCCGGGAGTACCAGCGATTGTCATGAACCTGGATGTCCCACGGGTTGGGGCCGTCAAGAACGACTCCGGCTTCCCCGAGCATTTCACGGATAACGTCGGCTGTCATGATCTGATTCTCCCGGCAGAGTTGTCGTCAGAGTTCTGTTCTGCAATATATCCCTTCTGTGCGGAAAAGGAACGTCCCCCGCTTGCCGCCTGTCAGGACACAATTCCGGGTTTCCCTGAGTAAATGAAGACTCCTTCGCTATTATAGAGGAATCGTTCGGCTTGTCAACTTCTTTGGACCCCATGAAAGGCGAATAGGCGAATCAGGGGACGGAGGTCCCCCGTCAAAAATAATTCGCCGGAAGAGGGGAGTGAGGGGTTGTATCAGCGCAGCAGCATGCCGCCGCTGACATCCACCGTGGCGCCGGTCATGTAACGCGCGCGGTCCGAGGCCAGGAAGGTCACCACGTTGGCGACCTCCTCGGCCTCGCCTACGCGCCCGAGCAGAATGCGCTGGCGGTACCGTTCGGCGTTGACGGTCAGGGTCTCGGCGGTCGCCTCGGTCAGGACCATGCCGGGCGCGACGGCGTTGACCAGGATGCCATATTGGGCGACTTCCTGCGCCAGCGAGACGGTGAAGGCGACTACGCCGGCCTTGCTGGCGGCGTAGTGGGCCTTGCCCGTGGCCGAGCCGTTGAACGCGGCCTGCGAGACGATGTTGACGATGCGGCCCGGGTGGCCGGTGGCGATCCAGCGGCGTACGAGCGCGCGCGAGGTGAGGAAGGTCCCTGTCAGGTTGACGTCGAGGGTGCGCCGCCAGTCTTCCTCGGAAATGTCGGTGACAAAGCCGACGGGGGAAATCCCGGCGTTGTTGACCAGGATATCAATGCGCGAAAAGGCCTGTTCGGTCTCCCGGATCATGCGTTCGACATCGTCGTTCGAGGCCACATCGCCCTGGACGGCGATGGCGCGGGCCACTCCCGTCCCGTTGATTTCAGCGGCGAGTTCTTCGGCTTCGTGGACGCGGCCGAGGTAATTGATGGCGACGTGGGCGCCTTCCGCCGCGAGGCCCCGGCAGAGTCCCGCGCCCAGTCCGCGCGAGCCGCCGGTGACCAGCGCCACTTTCCCGGTCAGGTGGAGGTCCATGGTACGATTCCCGATCTTCTCTCTGAGATTTTCTGTCTGGGGCAGGGCAAGAGGACTCCGGAACTTCCGATGGCGCCCTCCCCGGAACCCCTGTTCCAGACCCGTTTTGCAATCTACGGCAGGACGAGAAGCGGCGCAACCTGAAACTGGTACCCCGGAATATTTGCATCCCTGGGTGAATGGAAAAATGAGACAGGATTTACAAGATTAACAAGATAGATCAAGAAATCTTGTTAATCTTGTAAATCCTGTCAAAGAGAGGGCGGTCGAAATATCGTTGCATGTACCCGGCGGGTGTGGCAGCGTTTGGCGTTTGGGGGGCTCCCTGTTCTGGGAAAACAGTTCTGGAAGCCTCTCGACAATTGTTTGAATCATGCCGTGAAGGAACCGCGTCCCGTGTTGCCGACCGAGCCGAAAAGCATTCTGATTGTCCGACTGAGCGCCAT
>DAOPYU010000262.1:0-6665 GCA_035353095.1 Candidatus Sumerlaeota bacterium
CCCCCCGGCTGAAGCCGGGGGCAAAGAAACGCCTGCTCAAGCAGGCGAAACCGAGTTTCCCGGACACGAGGAAAGGTCCCTTTTGCCCGGAAAACCATCAAACGCGTGTGGCGTCCCGCCCATGAAAGGGCTCCGGAACAAGGAACCCGAAATTCCCGGTCTGACCACAAAACACGAGTCGGCCCGACATGCCACACCGGTACAAAGGACGCGTTATTTGCCCGCCTCTCCCCCGGGAGTGGGCGGCTCGTAGGGCTGCGGCAGAGGAGCGGGCGGTGTGGGGAGCGAAACCGGCGCGGGCGCGGGAACGGGCTCCACGGAAGGTTTTTCCGCCGAGGGCGCCGCAGAAACCGGTTTCTCGACCCGAGGCGCCGGTTGAGTCGGCAAGGCCACCGTCGGCGGCGCGCCGGGCGCAACAGCCGCACTGCCCGCCCGCTTGAAACGGACCACCACCCCCGTCAGCGACGTCTTGTTGACGAATTTCGTCCCCACGCGATACAGGGCTCCGGGCCGGTAACCGACCTCTTCGCTGATGTCGCTGTTACGGGAGATCCGCACCACCGCGTCGCCCCCCATCTGGCGGGCGATCCTGCGCAACTCCCCCATTCCCTGGGTTTCGACCAGACGATCATCGTACGTGCCGGTCTTCACCTGCCCGAGTTCCTCGTAGGGCTCCTTGTAGTCGTATTCGGTCAGTTCGATGGGGTAGTCCGGCGGACGGGACGGGTAATCCGTCCGGTATCCCCGGCACCCGGTCAGCGCGATCCCACCCAAAAGGAGTGCGGCCAGAAACAGATACGCGACACCTGGTCGGTGGAACCCTTGCGGTTGCGGCTTCATGATTCAGGCCTCCCGGGCCTGGGGGTTATTCCACGCAGGCCCCTGGCAATTTTCCGGCGCGCAGGGCATCGAACATGCCCAGCACCCGCTGGATGTTACACTCCCACGAGTGCGACGCCACGACGCGGCTGCGCGCCCGTTCGCCCATGTCGTGGCGCTCCTTGGGGGACTGGTCGGCGATCCGGATCAAGGCGCGGACCATGTCGTTCAGGTCGCGCGGCTCGAAAAAGAAGCCTTCCCGCCCCTCGTCCATGACTTTCTGAATGGCGCCGTACCGAGGCGCCAGAGTCGGGATGCCCGACGCCTGGTACTCGAACAACTTCGTGGGGGTGGTCCAGTCGTGAGTGTCGGGCACAATCGCCGCGTCCATCGCGTTGACGTAACCGGAGATTTCCTGATGCGGCACACTGCCCACGAACCAGAGATGGTCCTGCACCCCCGCCTGGACGGCTTTTTGACGATTTGCCTCGACCTCGTGCTTTTCGCCCCCCACCAGCAGAAACACGAAGTCTTTTCGGTATTCCCGCAACATGCGTGCCACGTTGAAAAGCAGGGAAATGCCATGCCATTCCGCCAGACCCCCCACATAGCCGATGACCAGGCGGCTACCCAGCCCCAGCCGCCCGCGCAATTCAAGCCCCCGGTCCACGTTCGGTTGAAAGTGGCGGATGTCCACGGCGATGGGCATGTTGACGATCCGCTCCCCGTGGACCTTCATCTTCAGCAGCGCCTCGCGCAGCGGATCGGACACCACCACAATGCCCTGAGCGCGCCGCGCAATGTAACGCTCGGTCCAGCGCGCCAGCCGGGGAAAATGCAGTTTCTTGTGCTGTTCGACGCTCAGGAAGGCGTTGATTTCGACGATGTGAGGAAGATGCAGCCGGCGAGCCAGCCGCACCCCCGCCACCGAATAGAGCGAAAAGCGTTCATAGATCGCCTCGACTCCCCGCTGGCTGGCCAATTCCGAGGCTTTCTGGGAAAAGGCGACGTTGTGCCACAGGTTGCGCAGGTCGTAACCGAGTTTCTTGGAACGATTGGGGGGCACTTCGAGGATTTCCAGAGAACCGGGGCCACTCGAAGCCGGAATCTGGACGGTGCCGTGGCGGTCCTCGCCGATCAGGCTGCACAGCAGGGTCACTTCATGCCCGGCTTCGCTGAGGGCCAGACACGTCTCGCGGACATGCGTCGAACACCCCCGGCGGCCAAATATCGGAATGCCATGATCGGCGCACAGATACAGAATTCTCATGCGTGTTGCGTTCCCACTCTTCCGTTCCGTTGTTGCGGGCCAGGACGATCCTCAGGCCTGCCCGGCCTGTCTCCCGGCTGCCGCGTTGATGCAGGCGATCATTTCCTCCACCGCCCCGCGAATCCCGATCATGATCGCGCGCCCGATGAGGCTGTGGCCGATGTTGAGCTCGTGCATCCCCGCAATGGCCGCCACCGGCGCGACATTGCCGCAATCCAGACCGTGCCCGGCATTGACGGTCAACCCCAGCGCCTGCGCGTGGGCCGACTCGCGCACCAGCGCGTCGAGCTGCGCGTCGCGCGCCGGACCGGCGGGCGCGTTGCAGTACGACCCGGTGTGGAACTCGATCAACTTCGCCCCGCTGCGCGCCGACGCCTCGACCTGCCGGGTGTTCGGGTCAATAAACAGACTCACCGCGATTCCCGCCCCCTGAAGGGTCTGAACCGCCTGGGTGATGTGGGCCTCCTGGCCCGCCACGTCGAGTCCGCCCTCGGTCGTGATTTCCTCACGTTTCTCCGGCACCAGGGTCACCTGATCGGGACGGCGCTCGAGGGCGATCCGGACCATCTCGTCCGTCGCCGCCATTTCGAGATTCAGCATCGTGTCGAGTTGCGTGCGGATGCGCTCGAGGTCGTGGTCCTGAATGTGACGCCGGTCCTCGCGCAGGTGGATGGTGATGCCGACGGCCCCAGCTTCCAGACAGAGGCGCGCAGCCTCGAGCGGGTCGGGGTGGTCGGTCTTGCGGGCCTCGCGAATGGTGGCCACATGGTCAACATTGACACAGAGTTGAGTCATTTGAAAGTTATCCTGTCTGGACCGCCTGTCGGTCTTGGGGAGCGGTCCCCGATGTTCCGTTCAATTCTCCCGCTCCGGAAGGGGAGTCGCCACGGGTGTGGGAGGAGGAGGAAGTGAAACCCGATCGAGAGACGGTTTGGGAGTTGGAGACGGTTTGGGGGGCGCCAGAACCGGAACGGGCGTCGGCGTGGGATCGGGAGGTGGCACCGAAATTTTTTCCGGCGTCGGCGTCGGTTTGGGCGGCGACGAAATCCGCTCAGGAGTCGGCAGGGGAGTCGGAACGGGAGTCGGGGTGGACTTCGGCGGCGCAAGATCCGGCTCGGGAGTGGGAGTGGGGTCCGGCGGCGGAACCGAAATCCGCTCGGGCGTCGGCGTCGGTTCGGGCGGGACGGAAATCCGCTCGGGGGTCGGCGTGGGCGCCGGGGGCGACGAGATCAGTTCGGGGGTCGGCGTGGGAATCTGAACCGGCGGAACGAGCGGCACGCCCCCGGGTACAGGCGTCGGAACCGGCGCGGCTCCTTCCCGGAACTGCAACATCAGCGTCTTGGGCGCCATGGACCGGATTTCGACCATGAACGTCACGTTGGGTCCGGCGGAAGACGAATACGCCGCCATCAGGTCCAGAATCTGCGGTTCCCGTCTGGTCTCGTCCGGATCGGTTGTGGGACGCACCACCAGATCCGACGGCTTGACACTCTTGATCACCCGCTCGGGACCATGCAACACCACACTGGCCACCCGCGGCTCGTACGAGGGCGTCAGGTTGCCCTTCGGCGGCGGGATCAGGATGGTGACCCCCTCGATAGTCCGCGTGGTCTGATTTTCCTCGATGCGGACCCGCGCGCGCAGCTGGTCGTGGCCCGGCACCAGCGCGACATCGGGGGGGAGCACCAGTTCTACCGGCTCGCTGAACGATTCGGTTCGGTCGGCCAGATTGATCTCCTTCGTATCCAGGGCAATCATGGCATCCGGAGCAGAGGCATCGAGTTCGGCAAACCGGTTCTCGGTCGCGGTCACGAGGATTTCCGGATAATTGCTGTCCGCCTCGACCGGCTCCACCAGCCGGAACCCGTCCGGGGGGCGATTGCGCGTGAAAAAATGGACTCGGGTGGCACGGCTGATATAGCGCGCCTCGACCCGGAGGGAACTGGGTTCAATCATCAGGATCTTGATGGTCCGCTTGAAGCGTTCCTTCAGGTCGCGGCTCAACAGGGGCGAAATGATGTTGCGCGACGTCTCCAACTCGATGGCCGGACTGGCCTCGAATCGGCTGGCGCCGCACCAGCTGCGCGCCGAGGGCAGATCGGTTTCCCAATCCAGCGCAATCTGGAAGTTCCCCGAATGCAACCGCGCGGCAATGCTCTTGGGCACATTGGCCGTCACCTGAACGGTGCTGCGGGGCAGGCGGGTGAGCACATTGGGAGGCGCATTGACCACCTTGATCGGCACATCGTAGGTATCCTGACTCAGGTCGTTTTCCTTGACCACCAGCCAGACCACACAGGCCATCGCCAGCGACACGAGGATCAGGAACAAGTCCGAAGAAACGCGCTCAGATACCCGTTTCACCGTTCACCTCCGATTCGGGAGTCTCGACGATGTTGAGTTCGGTCTCGATCCGCTTTTTCAGATCCTCGCACGTCAGGTTCCGCTCGAGCTGGCCGTCTATGGCCAGCGAGATGGTTCCGGTTTCTTCCGAGACCACAATGATGAGCGCATCGGTTTCTTCCGACAGCCCGATGGCCGCCCGGTGGCGGGTCCCCAGTTCCTTGCTGATGTCGGGCCGCGCCGTCAGGGGCAGAATGCAGGCCGCCGAGACAATCCGCTCGCCCGACAGGATGACCGCCCCGTCGTGCAGGGGCGAGTAGGGGGTGAAGATCGTGCGGATAAGCGAAGAATTGGCCAGCGCGTCGAGCGGCGTGCCGGTATCCACATAGGGCCGCAGGGAATTGCGGCGCTCGATGGCGATGATGGCGCCGATGTGGCGCGAGGACATCGAACGAACCGCTTTGACCAGTTCGCTGATCTGCTCGCCGGTGTGGGTGAACAGGGCCCGGAAAATGCGCCACTGCCCCAGGTCGGTCAACGCCTTCTTGAATTCATTCTGGAACACGAGCACAAAGACCAGGATGATGATGATCCACCCGTTGGCCAGGATCATCTCGAGCGACTTGAGACTGGCCAGGCGCGCAAAGAAATAGAGCAGAAAACACGCCAGCAGGAAGATAATCATGCCGCGCAAGGCCACGTTGGAACGGGTCCCGCGTAACAACGTCAGGATAAAGTAGAAAATGGCGGCCACCACCACAATGTCAAAGGCGTCCGAAATTTCTATCGTGGTAATCAGTGCCCAGAACCTGCTCAACATCGTTCCGGTCTCCACCCGCGCGTTGCCCGAGTTTCCGCCTTCTGCATGGCGTCGGGTTCATTGCGCTCGCTGCCTCGAGTGGCGGAAAATGACCCGGGAAGAAAAAAAACACCCCCACCCGCAAAACGCCCGTTTCCCGCGTCCTGACGGATGATTTTCCGCCTCTTCAGAGTATCTGAAGAAGCGACCTGCTTTCCATGTTTTTCTTGAAAAAAGGGGAAAACCGGGTCAAATTCCGCCGTTCTCAGACCTCCAGCGCGCCGATCACTTCCTGTACCGACCGGCACCCCTGTTCCGCCAGCCACGCCTCGATCCCCTCGATCACCTCGATGGGCGCCATCGGGTTCGTGAAGTTCGCCGTCCCGATGCTCACCGCCGACGCGCCCGCCAGCAGGAACTCCGCCGCGTCGCGCCAGGTGGTGATGCCCCCCTGGCCCACAATCGGAATCTGGACGGCTTTGGCGCATTGCCACACCATCCGCACGGCCATGGGACGGATCGCCGGACCGCTCAGCCCCCCCGTCACATTGCCCAGTTTCGGACGACGCGTCCGGATATCGATCGCCAGGCCGACAAACGTGTTCACCACCGACAGCGCGTCGGCGCCCGCCCCCTCGACCGCCCGTGCCATTTCGGCGATGTCGGTCACGTTCGGACTCAGCTTTACGATCAGGGGTTTCGGGAAGACCTCCCGCACCGCCTGCGTGATCTGCGCAGCCGACTGCGGCAGGCACCCGAACGCCATGCCGCCGTGGCGCACGTTCGGGCACGAGATGTTCAACTCCGCCGCGTCAATCCGGTCCAGTTCCGCCAGCCGCCGCGCCAGTTCCACGTAGTCCTCGATGGCCGAACCGCACAGGTTGGCGATGATCACCGTGTCCAGCCCCTCGAGGACGGGCAACTTCTCGCTCACGAACCGCTCGTACCCCACATTCTGGAGCCCGATGGCGTTCATGAGCCCCGACGGGGTCTCCACGAGCCGTTGCGGCGCATTGCCCGGGCGCGGCTCCAGGGTCAACCCCTTGAGAAACAGCGCACCCAGACGGGCCGGATCGTAAAAATCCGAATACTCCGAGCCGTAGCCGTAGGTGCCCGAGGCAACCGTGACAGAATTCTTGAGCGTCAACGCTCCCAAGCGGGTGGTCAAATCAGGTCGGGTCATAACAGGAATGTTCCTAATCAAGGGGAGAATCGGAATCGCCTCGGCCGATTCGCGGTTCCTGGCGCCTTTGGGGTTTTGTACTACTCTCTCGCAGAATCAACGCAGACCACGATGGTTTTCAGCCACAAAAATGCACAGAATGCACAAGAATTTCCTGTTTATGTGAATTTTGTGCCTCTTGTGGCCTACAATAAACGGTCTCCGCGTCCCTGCGTCTCTGCGCGATGATTTTTTCTTTACACCCCGTTCTC
>DAOPYU010000263.1:0-6594 GCA_035353095.1 Candidatus Sumerlaeota bacterium
CCTGGCCGAGTGCGCCACCCTGGCCTCGATTCCGCAGTCCCCCTCGAAGCTCAACCCCCGCGCCAGTGAAGGCAACCGCAAGCGCCTGCTCGAGCGGCGCGACACCGCCCTGCGTTACATGTGCGAGCAGAACCTGATTTCCGAAACCTCGCTCACGCTGGCGCTGGCCGAACCGCTGCCGCCCCGGGTGTTGCCCTCGGTGGCCGCCGCCGAGCAGCGAGTCGGCTCCCCGTATTTTGTGGATTACGTCCGCAACCGCCTGGACCGCGACTCCGACTTCAAGGACGACGTTCTGACCAAGGGGGGGTATCGCGTGGTGACCACTCTAAACCCCCAGTATCAGGCCATCCTCGAAGAGGTGGTGCCCAAATGCCTGAGCGCGTGGGTGGACAAGGACCCCGGCAATATCAACGTGATCGAAAAGGGCGCGGAACAGAAGTGGCAGGAGTCGAAAAGCGCCCGGCTGGCCGAAGAGGAAAAGGAACTCATGAAAAGCGTGGGGGATACGACCCCCCGCAAGGGCCAGGTGCGGCTGATGCGTATCCAGGAAATCACCTCCTCGGGCCTGACGGTCAAACTGGACGATTACCGGGGTACGGTCGAGTTTCCCAGGGAATACATGGATGATCCGGCGGGGGGAGGGCGCAGGGTCGAGACCGGCAATTACCTTCGTCCCTATTACAACCCCGACAAGATTCTCAAGAAGAACGGTCTGATTGACGTCAAGATCCGCGACGTGGATCCGAAGAAACGCCAGCTTTCCCTGTCGTGGTACGACCAGCGCATCCAGGGCGCCGCCGTGCTCCTCGACGCTCATACGGGGCAGATTCTCGCCCTGGTGGGGGGGGCCAACTATTTTGACAATGAGAATCCGACCAAGTTCAAGTTCAACCGCGCCACCAGCGCGCCGCGCCAGCCCGGGTCGTCCTTCAAGCCGTTCCTCTACGCTTACGCGCTCGAGCACAATTACACCCCCACCACCGTGATCGTGGATGAACGTATCGAGTACCCGGCCGGCGCAGGAAATCCGCCCTATATTCCGCGGAACTTTGAAAAGGTGTACCGGGGGCCGACCTCTCTCTATTGGGCGCTGGCGGAGTCCAACAACGCCATCACGGTCAAACTGTTCAGTAAACTGGGCTCCCGCAAGGTCACCGAGTTTTACCGCAAGTTCGACATCGTCGAGCCGGAACCGACTTGGGACTTGAAACCCTACCTGCCCACCTGTCTGGGCGCCGTGGATATCACGCCCCTCTCCATCGCCGCGGCCTACCTCCCCTTTACCAACCGGGGGGTGGCGGTCGAACCGCTCTGTATCACCCGCATCGAGGATCTCGAGGGAAATCCGCTCAAGGAAATTCAGGCGCGCGAGACGCGAATCATGTCAGCCGAGACCGCCTACATCATCACCGCCATGTTGCGTGAAGCGGTCCGGTCCGGCACCGCCGCCGCCACGGTCGGCAAATTTGTCGAGGAACTCGGAAAACTCGAACTCACGATCCCCGGATTCCGGGTTCCCCAGATTGCCGGGAAGACCGGAACCACCAATGCCTCGACGAATGCCTGGTTCGTCGGCTATACCCCGGACCTGATCCTGACCGTCTGGGTCGGATTTGACAATGTGCGCTCGCTGGGGCCCAGAATGACCGGTTCGCGCGCGGCGGCGCCCCTCTGGATCGAGATCATGCGTCAGATTCTGCCCACCCGGCAGGACTGGCAGCCGGCGTTCGAACCCCCGTCGGGCATCGTGTATCGGGACTTCCCCAATGGCACCTTCCGACAGGTGCCATTCAACGAGAATGTCAAGGCGGCGGTGGCCGATGAAGCCTCCCTGCCGGGCGGGGGTGAGGGGATTCGCGCCTCGGAAAGCCGGGACGACGATGAGGCGGGTGACGATTCCGATGATGACCGTTCGGACACCCGATTGGCGCCCCCCCGGCCGTCTTCATCCGATGAGGCCGGACTTACGTCGGAACCGGCAACGGCCCCCGTGCCCGAGGCAACACCCCAATCGGACCCGTTGCTTGAACCGCCCCGCATCTGATCCTCGTCGGGCCGAGGCGGGGTCTGGGGCCTTCTGAAGAGGGGGCCGCGCCCCCCCTCCATGTGCCATTGCGTGCCTCAAATAACAGAAAACCGCCGGTTTTGAATCCCGGCGGCGCCCGATGCTTTGTATATGAAAACTTGATATTATTGGCGTTAATGGAGGCGAGGATGGGAGTTGAACCCATGAATAGAGGTTTTGCAGACCTCCCCCTTAACCACTTGGGTACCTCGCCTCAGGTTGTTTTGACGGGTCACGGGCTTTCAGCCCGAAAACCGTCAGGGGAACGGTAAAATGGCACAAACGCCCCGGTCCGTCAAGCATTATGTCTCTACATCCCCGGGAATTCTTTGGGTTCGGGGGAGTGGCGTATAATTGGTTGGAATGAAAACGCCGATGCCCCTGATTCCCAATTTCAATCGTGATATTCGGCGCTCTCCCGCTCGATCTGGCTTTCCACCCGCCGGGCGAAGTCTTCGGCCTCACGGGCGGTCTGCTGGACGAACGCGTTGTCCTCGAGCGTTCCCAGGACCGCTTCCATTTCGGCCTGCGAGTCGTAGGTTACGGAACGGAAGGGGTTAACGTGGTCGCGGGCGCGCGAGTCGCGGGTGCGCTGGGCGATTTCGAACTGGGTCGCCCGCGCCTGTTCGAGCGCCTCGACCCAGCGGGTCGGGATCAGTTCTCCGAGCATCCACCCTTCGAGACGCAGCAGAGCGCCCAGGGCGTGCGCCGCTTTCTGGCGGGGGTAAGCTTCCCAGAGGCGGTCCTGTTCGGCATGGATGGCGTCCCAGTCCCCGAGTCGGCCGGTTCGGATGCCGTCGAGGAGCGCGTCGAGATCGGTGGCGGTCATGATCTGTCCGCCCACATTGACCCAGGTTGTGGGTCCCAGGGGTTCCAGCGCGGTCTTGAGGGCTGCGAGGTTTTCCAGTCCCCGGCTTTCCATAAACTCGAGCAGGGTCCGCACGGCGTAGTAGTGGGCCATTTCGCGGTAGGCCTTCCAGGCGCACCCGGCTTTGAGGACTCGAACGGGGCGCCTGGAGTTTTCAATCCCTTCGGCCCGGATGTCGAGGCGGTCGGCTTCGGAGGTTTCCGCCCAGCCCTCGTGGGGAGCGGGTTCCGATGGTTCCGTTCCGCCCTCTGCCGTCTGGGGAGATACGGGTTCCGGGTCCATCGTTTCCGTCTGCCGGACCCGTTTCAGCGCCTCGCCGGTCCATTTTTCCAGAAGGTCGAGCGCTTGGAAGATTTCCTCGATTGTGTCGGGCGCCAGGTAGTCATTTTCGATCTTCTGGTCTTTGCGCACCCGCTTGTCGCGGGCGGCAAATTTCCAGGCGTTGCGGGCCAGGGCGTAGAGGTTGTACAGGAACCAGTAGGCGGGCCGGACGATCAGGCAATCCTCCGCCTCGTGGTTGCACACGAGCGAGAAAGGCAGGGGCAGGTCTATTTCGTAGGGGTAGGCGCCCTTGGCGGCCAGAGTGAAGGACGCGAAACGCGAGTTGTGCTTGAAATTGGTCGAGAGGCCCGGCCAGAAGCCGCGTCGGGCCAGAATTTCCCCATCCGCGGCGCGCGAGTTGTGATTCGATCCGATAGTCGAACCGGCGGCCACGTTCGACTGCCCCTCCAGGCACACGGCGATCAGGAAGGAGTTGTTGTGGTGCTGGCCGTGCGAGGGGAACAGGAGCGAGCTGCGCACTTCGCAGCACTCGACGGCGGAGTTGTCGCCCACCACGGAATGTGTGAGCGCCGTGGCGTGGCACAGATGCACGTGGGGCGCGAGGACGAAGCGGCCCGCCTTGGAGCCGAAGCCGACATGGCAGCCGCGTCCCACCAAGCCGTCCTCGAGGTCGGCGCCCGCGCCCACGTGGGCCGGTTCCTCGGCGCTGCTTTCAATTGTCACATTCTTGAGTCGGTCCGCGCCGTCCAGGCAGGCGTGAGGCCCTACCAGGATTCCCCGCAGGATGGGGACATGGAGGAGGGTGGCGCCCGTCTGGATCAGACCCGGGCATCCCCGGCGGCGCGCCCGGGTGGCGGCCTCCTGCGACAGAGTGTCAAGCCGCTCGAGCAGGAGGCGGTCGGCGCGGTGTTTGGCCCAGATCCAGGCGTCTCCCACCCGCATACCGGGGAAGGGCTGGATGCCGCGCCCCCCCGCTTCGTTCCAGACCTCGATCCAGGGAGCGTGTTTCGAGTCCGCGCTGGCGACCCCGAACGTGTCGGTGGGCGAGGCGCACAGCTCGCCGAGGTCGAAAAGAATCACCTGGTCTTCAAGGCGGTAGCCGGACAGAAAGCGGACATCATGAATGGCGCAGTTGGCTCCGATCACGCAGTTCGACAGGACGCTGTGGGTGATACCGGCGGGCAGGGAGAGGGAACCGCGTTCCAGGCGGACCGGTTCGAGTGGTCCGAGGCGCACGGGGCCCCGGAATTCGTTCTGGTGGAGCAGGCCGACCGCAAAGGGCTCCGCGACCCGCACCTGGTTCCAATCGGTGGCGCGATTCCCCTGGCGTTCGAGCATGGTTATTTCGCCGGGAGTCAGGACGCGGTAGAGCGAGTTCTCTTCGGACGCGGGGTCGAAGGCCGGGTTGGAGTCGGGTATTCGATTGAGAGGAAAGACCTGGACGGGTTTCATGGGTTCCTCGGTTTGAACCGGACGAGAGGATTTCGGTCTCCGCCGGTGTCTGGGATGCGCGCCTTTTGAACAATTCGTCAGAATCCAATCACCGGAAAGGACGGCCCTGCCTGGATTTTATAGCACAGGGCTCAAGGGGGGGAAAGCGGTATTTTTCAGGGGATTTTTTGTCTTTTGTGCCGATATTTATCTTTTGTGCCGAAAAGACGCTCTTCTGAAGTGAGGAATACCGCTTCCTTCTTGACATCCGGAATCCAACGTGCCACCAATCGTTGCGTTTCTACGCGGCTGATATAAAAAATCGAAAATATGTCGGGGGCTGAAAAAATCGTAAGCATTTAGCCCTGTTCCGTGCCGGATAATGAAAACTGTGCCTCCGTGGGGTTCCTTTGGAGTTTCTCATTGCCTGGCGAATTGAGAGGCTGTCGTTCGAGGAGGGGGATGCAGGGAAAAGCACCTCATTTCGTAAAAGCAGGGATGCTCGTGAGGTGGCACGGGCGTCCCGCCCGTGAATGGCCGACGTTCTCGTCGGCAGGGCCGGGAATTTCGGGGCTTTTTCCCCCGGAGTTCCTTCATGGGCGAGACGCCCATGCCACCTCAAAACCGCCTTCCTCTTTGTGTGAAGACCCAAGATGGGTTTTATATTTGGCAAAAGGCCTACAAAAAATCGAACCGAAGGCCGCGAGGAGAAAAGCATGTTGACGGGAAGAGAACGGGTGCTGAAGGCGATTCGTTGCGAAGAGACCGACCGGGCGCCGTGGGTGCCGTTTGTGGGGTGTCACGGGGGGGCGCTGCTGGGCGTGTCCGCCGACGTTTACCTGAAGTCAGTGGACCACCTGGTGGCGGGTGCGGCCCGGGCCGTGGAACTCTACCAGCCCGACGGGCTGCCGGTGGTGTTCGATCTCCAGGTCGAAGCCGAGACGTTCGGGTGCGAGCTGGTCTGGGCGGCCGAGAACCCTCCGTCGGTGGTCAGCCATCCGCTCGCGATGGGGTCCGGGAAAACTCTGGCGGACCTGAAAATCCCGGGACCGGACGACGGGCGTATCGGCCTGTCGCTCGAAGCGGCTCGGCGCATGCGCCAGGCTCACCCAGATCTGGCGATCTACGGTCTCATCACCGGTCCCTTCACGCTCGCGCTGCATCTGCTCGGGACGGAAATCTTCATGAACATGTACGAGGACCCGACCGGGGTTCACAAGTTGATGGACTTCTGCGGGCAGGTGGCGCAGGCGATGGCGGGGTATTACGTCGAGGCGGGGTGCGACGTGATTGGCGTGGTGGACCCGATGACCAGCCAGATTGGCCCGGACCAGTTCCGCGAGTTCGTGACGCCCTATGTGGCGCCGGTGTTCGAGGCGGCCCGCCAGCGCGGCGCCCTGGGGTCGTTCTTCGTCTGCGGCCACGCGCAGCAGAACATCCAGGCCATGTGCGAATGCAAGCCGGACAACATTTCCGTGGATGAGAACATCAGTCTCGAGTATTGCCGCGAGATCTGTCTGGAACGGGGAGTGAGCGTGGGGGGCAACCTCCAGTTGACGTCCGTGCTCCTGCTCGGCAAGCCGCTCGACGCGCAACGCAACGCGATCGAGTGCCTCGACATCGGCGGGACGCGGGGTTTCATTCTGGCGCCCGGGTGCGATCTGCCCTACGCCACACCGCCGGAGAACTTGTCCGCCGTGGCGCGCATGGTCCACGACGAGTACGAGCGGGGCGTTGTCCGGGCTCTCCAGACGGAACAGAAACAGGCCGACCTGTTTGACATGGCCGACTATGGGAAGACCCACAAGGTGATTGTGGACATCATCACGCTGGACTCCGAGGCGTGCGCGCCGTGCCAGTACATGGTCGAGGCGGTCCGGGCGGTCACGCCGGAATTCGAAGGGTTGGTCGAGTGGCGCGAGCACAAGATCAAGCAACCCGAATCGCT
>DAOPYU010000264.1:0-6563 GCA_035353095.1 Candidatus Sumerlaeota bacterium
GCATGAACAAGGGGCTGCTCGCCCCCTGGCGGGTCAGTAGGCTTCGGCTGCGGAGAATTGCCCGAAACACTCACCGGAATGGCCCCGAAACTGTCCCGGTAAAACTTAAAGAGTAAGCCGGTCGGGTTGAGCACGGCCTGCCCACGGGCGGACGTGTAAGTGGCGGTGATAAACGTCAACGTAGCGAGTTGATAAAGGTCGGAGTGGCGGAACATTTCGTGGAAGTTCCAGGCATAGGCGGGCACGACCTTGTAACTGTTACTACCGCCAGCGTAGGCGTATTCGTCCAGGGCGATGGGAACGGGTTTCTTCTGCAGAGCGGGGATGAGCTTGAGGTATTCCTGGTATTCTTCGTACTTGAGGCGGGTGTGGTTGGCGGGGCGACGCATCCAGTCCACGAGCGGCTCGTTGGGGTCGTTGGGCACTTGTTTTCCCTGCGCGAGGTCGAAATGCGTGTTGTAGTTGTAGTAGTGCTCGCTGATCATGTCCATGGAATCGAGACAATGGGTGAACAAGGCGCCGGTCCAGTCGGCGGGTCCGAGGTATTCGGGAACCAGTTTGTCACCGAGTTTCAGGGACTCCTTGGAGCCGGTCATGGTGTCGGGCATCGCGCCGCTGGCAATCAGGATGATACCCGGATCGACTTTCCTCATCATTCTGGCAAACAGGTTATGCTTGTATTCATACTGTTTCAGGGGCATGTACCCGTATTGATAGGCCCCCCACATTTCGTTGCCGATGTTCCAGTACTTGACGTGATAAGGTTCGGGGTGACCGTTGGCGGCTCGCCGAGCCCCCCAGGGAGTGGTAGCGGGACTGTTGGCGTATTCAACGTATTCGGCGGCAGAGCGCGCGTCGCCCAGACCGGAGTTGACGGAGATGTACGGCTCAACACCCGTAAGGCGGCACAGGGTCATGAATTCGTCGGTTCCCACATCATTGGGCTGTACGGCGTTCCAGACAGGGTCGAGAATCGGCGGGCGCTGGTCAATGTCGCCGATGGCGTCGCGCCAGTCGTGGGCGGAAAGGAAATTGCCACCGGGCCAGCGGTAAACGCCGGAACGAAGGGACTTGAGAACCTCGACCACTTCGGGCCGCCAGCCCTGGTTGTTGTCTGCCGGCATCAGCGAAACCGCGCCGATACGCAGGGTTCCATTACCGGTCGCCGTGATCTCAATACGCCCGTCGGTCGCATCGGCTGAGCATTTGAAAGCGAGCGGGAACTTGGCGTATTCGGGGGTCAGTTTGTCGATTGTCACCGTCTGGCGGTCCGTGTCGCCATTTCCCCAGATGAGACTGACCGAGACCCTGGTCGCAGGGTCGCCGGACAGGACAACGCGACCGGTGTACGCCTTGTCCTTCAGGAGCGCGAGGCCGGTCTGGCGGATACCGCGCGGCTCGTCGCCACTCAGCGCGACTGCGGGAGAATGGTCACCGGTGTACGCGTTCTTTACGTCCATGGTAACGGACTCGACTGGGCCGACAGGATTCCAGCGGCGAACGACACCCCCCCGGCGACTGCGGCCGGGAGTGCGTTCCGGGGCCGGCTCCGGATTCTGACCGGCGACAACGACGGGGTAGTAAAACTTGCGGTCGCTGAGCATCTCCGCCCACATGCCAGCGTAAACCAGGTTGCCGGCGTGTTCGATGAACATCCCATAGAGATTGGGATTGATCGGCGCGGACGTCTTGCCGGCGTCTATGACGGCCTTGACGGACGTGGCCGCAGGCGCAGGCGTTGGCTCCGCGGCATGCAGCGTCATGGCGCCCGCAACAAACAGGCCCGCAACGCAGATTTGAAGAGCGAAAAGGCGCTGGCAGTACATATGAACTCCTTTTGAGGAAGGCTGAACGTACACGCGACGCGCGCCGAAAAATTCCGGTCGGCGCGCGCACAACATGCGGACGGCTGGGTGTCAGACAACTGGAGACACGCCTCTCACTCCACCGTCTTCCATTTGAATTCCGCACCGCTTTTGCGATCCGGGCGCGGGCCCGTGGCGGAGACGGTCACCGAACCCGGGGTGTTGGGCTGGGTCGCCAGGTAACGATGATTGGTCAACGACATAAGCATTGTGTCGCCGCGCATCAGGTTGATCCACTGGAACGATTCGGCATCACCCGGCTTGGTACTACCCAGATCCTTGAAGACCACACACTTTTCACCCGCGGAAGCGACTTTGCCATCGGCAGTCTTGAGCGCCACACGGCCCAGTCCCAGATCGACGATCTGGAATCGGGCGTTTTTCGGCGCCACGCCCGTGGTATCGGCCGCGACATTGACCAGCGAGTTGCTCTGCGGGTCGGCGGCCAGGAAACTGCCGTCGGCGCCGCTGGTCAGTACGACGGTTTTGCCCATCGGGATTTCTCGCTCGATGCCCGCGATACGCGGGGCATCCATCGTGAAATTGTCGAAGTCCACATACCCGCCGGGCTGACCGGAGGTGTTGTAGTGAAACAACGCGGGACGCACGCCCTGAAAGGTCTGTAACTGGAAGGTCATCTGGAAAGGTTTGCCCAGCGTCTTAAACTCTTTTCCATCGGCGCTCCAACTGAAGATTGCGTCGTCGGTGTCGAAGTTGCAGGCGACCCGCAACCAGAGATGCTTGGGAGGCGTGTCCGGGCTGACGGTCACCGGGATCGGGGTCGGAGCGGCCGGTCTGGCGTTGCCCTGAGGTCCGTTCGGAGCGCCCGGACCAAAACCGCCCCGGCGACGAGGGTTGTTACCCGTGTTGTCCACCATTTGCAGTTTCAGACCATCGGCTGTTTTCACCACACCTATCCAGGCCCAGGGAGCGCTCAGCAGTGCCACGCCAGCGGTGTCACTTGTGGTCATGGCCGAGGTATCAAGTTCCACGGTCATGACGGATTCGGGCCCGAGGGGGCGCTGGCAGAGCGAATTGCGGGCGCCGTAGAAGTCTTTCGCCGGGAGCGAATGGAGCCGCAGCACGCCGGGCTTTTCGGTGAGAGACCACTTGCTGTCATCCTGAACGTGATTCCACTGCCACGACGCCTTGAACTTGGGACCGCCGAAATCGTCATCGTGGAGGAACGCCGGCCTGGAGGCCACCTGGGCGCCGGTGTTGGGCTTGACCCAGGTGTTGGGCGCTTTGCGCAGGTTGCCCGGCAGGCCGATCAGGGGAAATTCGTTTTCCCAGGTGATGGGAACCAGGGAAACCAAGCGGCCGATGCTGCCGTGGTCCTGCATGATGACGCTCCACCATTCGCCCGAGGGAGTGTCGCACATGCCGCCCTGATGGAGGGTTAGCCCCCGGTCCTCGGGACCCACCCCATTGCCGCGCAAGGGCGCCCGGGAGGACACACCCAGGGACTCGAGCTGGACCATGCGCTCGACGGTCCAGGGGCCTTTGATGGAGTCGGCGCGGGCGACCATCTGATCCACATTTCCACCAGGGATGGCGGAAATGTCATAGTATTTCCCTTTGACCTTGTAAAGGTGATGGCCTTCGCCCATGCCCGGCGCATCCAATTTGAACTCGGAATTCGGGATCACGGCGGTGAGGTCCTGATTCAGTTCAACCACGGGATAGGGGTTGTGATTTCCGGAGACAAGATAGATCTTGCCGTCATCGTCAAACAGGACCGACAGGTCGTGGTAATAGGGCAACTGGTTGTGTTTCCAGGGGCCCTTGGGGGATTCGGAACGGAAGACCTGCAAGCCCTTGCCGTTCACGTTGGAGAAGATGTAGAACATGCCCTTGTGATACCGGATGCACGGCGCCCAGATCCCCGCACCGTAAATCCCCTTGCCGTCTTCCAGACGGAAGTTAGGCCCGAGGTCGAGTTTCTCGATGCAGTAGCTGGCCAGTTCCCAGTTCACCAGATCCTTCGAGTGCATGATGACCAGGCCCGGGTTCATGTGCATGGTCGTTCCGGCGAGGTAGTAGTCTTCCCCAACACGGAGGATGTCCGGGTCCTCGAATTCCTCATAAAACAGAGGATTGGAATAGGTCCCGTTTCCGTTGTCGGCAATCCAGGACCGGGGTTTGGAACCGGGAGCGTCGGACTGTCCGGAAGCGGCCTGGACGTGTTGCGTCGAGAACCCGGCAAACAGGGCCAGCACGAGTAAAGCGGTGATTGTGGTAACACGTCGGAACATGAACAATACCTCCGATAGTAAAACCCGAACCTCGTCTTGATTGGACCCGATAAGTGTATCTTTTCTCAGCTATTTTCCCGGGCGGTCTTGACCACCGCGAAGAACGCCTCCTTGGGTTGGTACTTCCTGTCGAACAACAGAGGCGCCCCCCCGATCCACGTGGCGCCATCATAGACCCCCCACAAGGTGACACGGGTGATGTCTTTCTTGTGTTTGAGCAGGACGGTGAACAGTTCGGCGTACTTGTCCGCCAGTTTTTTCTGGATTTCCTCCGACTGAGCGGTTGAATCGTTCTGCCGGGTGACCTGGGTGATATCGGCTCCGACATATCCCCGGGCCTGCGTGCGAATGTCCATCTCCGTAATCATCACTTTGACGCCAGCCGCGGCCAGGTTCGTGATGGCATACTCAAGCCCCGCGACACTGGGGTAGGTCAGCCCGCCATGCAGCTGAATCCCGACTCCATCAATGCGAAGCCCCTTGGACTTGAGATACTTGACAATCGCGACCGCCCCGTCGCACTTGGCCTTTGACACCTCGAGATTGTAGTCGTTGTAGTAAAGCTCGGCGTCCGGGTCGGCTTCATGCGCCCACCGGAAGGCGTTCTCGATGGCATCGTACTGCTTGTCCGGAGACCCTTCGCCGATGATCCGCAGCCACGGGGTATTGCGCAGGGTTCCGTTCTCGTTGAGCGCTTCGTTGACCACATCCCATCCCTTGATGCGGCCCTTGTAACGACCGACCACGGTGGCGATATGGTCTTTCATGCGCGCCAGAAGAGCGTCTCGCGTCAAGTCCTTTCCCGAATCGTCGCTGAAGACCGACCGGGGAGTCTGGCCGTGCCAGATGAGGCAGTGGCCGATGGCGGCGATCTTGTTCTTCTCGCAGAAAGCCATGTATTGGTCGGCCGCATCCCAGGTGTACTGGTCGTTACGGGGATGGACGCTTTCCCACTTCATGTCGTTCTCCGAGGTCGCCGTATTGTAGTGCTTCGCCGCGATCGCGGCCGCTTGCGCATCTTTTTCGGTGACGACGGGCTGATTCAAGGCCCCGCCAATCAGGAAGGAGTCCTTGAACACGTCTTTCAGACAGGGGACATCCTTCACATCTTCCTTCGACGCGCCCGCCTCTTTCTTGTTTTCTTTCGGTGTGGGTTCATTTCCTTCTTTGAAGATGTGCTGGGCAAACAGGTACAGATTGTTGGACCATTCGGTCCCGTCGTGGGCATTGGAATCCACATGCCAGATGTGCGGGACCCCCTTCTCTTTGAGGTAGTTGTGGACGCCCTGGCTGATACGGATCAACCCATCCTTGTTGCCGCAGCCGAGCCACAGCAATTTCAGTTTCTCTTTGGCTGCCGCCGGGTCCGGCACCAGTTCCGCGGCCGGTTTGGTGTTGGGAGCCGATGAGAATCCGCCCACCCAGGCGAACGTATCGAGGTGGCCCAGACCGAAGTTCAGAGACTGTCCCCCCCCCATAGACAAGCCCGCCAGAGCGCGATGCTCGCGGTCGGCAAAAACGGAGTATTGGGCCTCGATGGAGGGAATCACGTCGTTGAGCAGATCACCTTCAAACGCGGCGAAAGCGGGCGCTGTGGCGTACACATTACCTTCAGCCCGGTCGTCTTTCTGGGCGCGACCGTTCGGCATGACCACGACCATCGGTTGAACCTTGCCATCAGCCAGGAGGTTGTCGAGGATGTTCTCCGGACTGCAGAGCCGCTGCCATTCGTTCTCGTCGCCACCGATGCCATGCAGAAGGTAAAGCACGGGGTATTTTTTATCTTTTGAATAATTTGGCGGCGTATAGACCAGCATCTTCCGCTGTGTTCCGACCGTCTTGGAATCATACTCGACCATCTTGAGCTCACCATGCGGGATTCCGTCACGCTTGGCCTTAAACCCCGAGGGCGGATCGTCGAAGGCGGGTTTGTCGTCCGGCCCCAGTTCGATACCTCCGCCGAATCGGCGCGTGTCGGGCTCTCGCGAATCGTCGCGTTTGGGGGCCGGTTGAGCCGCCGCAGATGAAACGGGCGAGGGGGAAGCACCGTCATTGAACAGCAGAGGGGCGAACTGGTACAGACTGCGCCGCCAGGACTGCCACTCGTGCGCGGTCTCGGGCGATTCGTAGTAGGCGCTGTTGATGCCCGCCTTCTTCAACTCCTCGACGCTGGCTTTTCCGGCCGCGCCGTTCTCACGGCTTCCGTAACTGACGAACACAACCTTGACCTTCTGCTTGAAAGCGTCCATGTCGGGAATATCCGTCGGAGCAATGTTTCCACCGCTGAAGATCCCGATATGGGAAAACAGATCCAGATGCTTCAGAGTGATTGCCTTTGTCTGCATGCCCCCCATGGACAGGCCGGCCATGGCCCGATGCGGTTGATCGGCCAGGGTACGATAGTGTTCATCAATGTAAGGAATCAACTCATTGATGAGGACTC
>DAOPYU010000265.1:0-6488 GCA_035353095.1 Candidatus Sumerlaeota bacterium
AAGAAAGAGAGAGACCGGACGACGCATGGACATGGATACGGGACGACGTTCCTCCATTCTCCCCCACATCCGTTGATAAAAAAACGATCCCGCAGGCTCTCACACGCCTGCGGGACCGTTGAATCCGATCTGGAAAGAAACGGATGTCGTTACTTCAGCCGTTCCGAGGTCTGGAACTTACGGACTTCTTCATTCCTTCCTTCCCCTCCGCCTGCGAAATCAGCCACATCGGCATCGGGGGCATCCGTTCGAATACCGCGCGCACCGTGCGGCTTCCGGTCATTGTCAGCGTCACGGTGGGAGTTGTCTCGCTTCCAGCCGGGACGTCTCCTTCCCACCGCACAAACCGGTAACCGGCGGCGGGTACCGGTCGCAGGGTGACGGCGGTTCCTTCCGCGTAGGAAGGTTGCAACGGAGAAACCGTCACGGTACCGTTCTCGGCCTGAATCTGGAGGGTGTTGGAGAATTCGTTCGTGTCGAGGGCCTGTGTGCTGGCGGACCATGCCTCGCCCTGCGCGCTGCGGGCCACGATCCGATACAGATAACGGGTCTTGGACTGGAGGCCTGAGATCTTGACCGAGAAGGCGCCGTCGCCCTGCACCCCCAGTTTCTCGACATGCTTCCACGCCGACGGTTCCATCCCGCCGTCCGCCTGTCCCCAATACACAAAAACTTCCGGTCTCTGGTTTCCCGTTCCGGAGAGAGCGCCGTTGAGGCGCGCCGAGGTCTGGCTCAGTTCGCTGGCCGGCGGATTCGTGACTTGAAGACCGGAAGTGTTGATCCGGCGCGTGATGACCTGCGTCACCGCCCCCTTGGTGTCCGAGACCGCCGCGTGGAGGTAGAAGGGCTTGCCCGGCGTGGGATGGACCAGCGCCGACTGGCGCCCCGGCGCGCCCGGCAAGGCCTGACCCACCGTCACCAGGTCCGAATACTCCAGGTCGGTCCAGGACAGATTGACCCGCGTCTCTTCGCCGTCGCCGTCCGTGGCCGTCCAGGCGGTGTCGAGTTGCAACCCGTCCGGAGTCCACCGGGTCTGGATCGTGTCAAAACGGAATTGAGGCGGAGCGTTTTCCCCCACATAGGACCGATCCCAGGCCGTCAGGACTTTCTCCTCCGCCCGAGCCGCGGCCCGCGCCACGGGGACGCTCGCCGGACGGGAAGACGCCGTATAGGTTTCGGGCAACGCGCGCAAGGTTCCCTGCGCCGCTCCCGCCTCGTAGGGGGTGTAGAAGACGTCCCACAACTCGCCTTCGCTGATGTAGTTCTGACTCACCTGGGGCGAACCGTCCAGTTCCACCTTGTGGGTCCAGGTGTTGCCGCCGTCGGTGGATTTGTACCACTTGAAGTCGTACTTGATCGGGTCGCCGTCCGGATCCTGGGAATAGACCAGAATGTCCACCACCAGATCCTCATCCGCGCGGGCGGGTTGCGGGATCACCTGAACCAGGGGCTGGGTCGGCGGGGAGTTGAAGATCGAGAACTGCGTGGTCTTCATCGTGCTCCACGCGCCATGCGCGTCTTGGGCCCAGGCGCGCAGCGTCCAGGTCTGGTTTTTGGCGATCGAGGCCGAGGTCAGTTCCGTCGCGGTACTCAGGCGCACGCCGTTCAGGAGCCATTCGTACCGGTACGCCGCCATCGAATCGCCATCGGCGTCCGTCGTCTGGACCACCGGCCGGATCACGTCGAGTTTCTTCGGCTCGGTCGGGGTGATGCCCACCGATGCGATGACCGGCGGCGTGTTCACGAACACCCCCGTGGAACTCGCGGACCACGCGCCCGCGTTCCCCGCCTGATCGAACGCCCGGACGCGGCAATACACGGTTTTTCCGAGCGGACAGACCAGCATTTTCTTCGTGGCCAGTCCCAGGTCCCCGTCAAACAGATCCGCTCCGCCCGGTGTTGTCCCTATCTGGCACTGGTAGCGCGCGATCCCGCTGGCGGGTGTCGGATCCGTGCCCGCGAACCACGAGAACCACACGGTCGTATCCAGCGACACCGCCTCATCGCCCACCGGCGCCGTCAGGGTATTCGGCGCGACCGTATCCAGGAAGATCGAATCGTTCACCGTCCCGACGTTTCCAACCTTGTCGGAGACTTCCGCATAGACGGTTGTGGTTCCGTTTGTCTGGGGCAGGCCCCAGGCACGCGAAGTCGCAACGGGTTCCCACGCCGTCCAGTTGAGCGCATCGTTGCTGAACCGCATCTGGAAGACACCGGCCGCCCGGGCGCCCGGGTCCGTGGCCGCCAGGGAGAGGGTCACGGTGGTCTGGTTCACATAAACGGCCCCGTTTGCGATACTCAGACTGACTTGGGGAGCCGTGTTGTCCAGAACACAGAGCGGACTCAGATTGCCGATCGGGCAAAGGTTCCCCGCTTCATCCTGCGCGGCGCCCGCCTTGACGGAGATCCCGATCGTGCCGTCCCCCGAGACTCCGCCCAGGGTCACCTGGTAAAGGGTCGCGCTCTGTTGCTGGATCGCGATCTGCGAAAAGGTTGTCCCCTGAGCCTGAACCTGCACGTCATCCGGCGACGAGAAGCCGAATACCGGCTCGGTGAATTCCAGCGTGTAGGTCACGCTGGTCGCGCGGGTGGGCGTGGCGGTCAGAAGCGCCAGATTCTTCACGGACGGTTTCTGGGTGTCGATGCGGACTGAGAGCGGCTGGGAGGCGGGCGAGAGGTTCCCGGCCGCGTCCCGGGCCACGGCGGTCAGGGAATGGTCGCCTGCGATTACGGGGACACCAATCCCCGGCGAGGCGAAGGTGCTGGTCGTCCCTTCCGCCACGATCCGCCCCTTCTCCAGTATCCGGACCGTTGCGGCGTTTTCCGCCAGACCGGTCAGTCGCACCGTGGTTTTGCAGGTCAGGTGGTCGGTGCTGCTGGTCCCCAGGTCGTCGGCCGCTGCCAGGTCCAGCGTGGGCGTGGTGGGCGCCGTGTTGTCCACCACGATGGGAGCGCCCGGCCCGAGATGCTCGTTGATGTTGCCCGCGATGTCCACGCACGAGGACGGATTGATCTCCAGCGTCAGAAGACCGTTTCCCCCGACCCCGAAGAGCTGGACCTCATAGTCCCGGGCGGTCTTCCGCAGGAGGGTCGTCGTGGTGTAGGTCGTGTCGCCCGTATGGGCGATCGCCAGGCGGGCCTGCTGCGGGAAACCGAACACGTCTTCCGAGAACGCCACCTGGAACGCGACCTCGGTCGCCGAGGTCGGCCCGGCGTCCACCGGCACGATTGCGGCGGTGGGCGGCGTCGTGTCCTCGACAATCTCCACTCCAAGCGTCCGGGTCGAGTCCATCGTCAACCCCAGCGGATTTACCTGTTCCATTCCACCCGGCACGTCCCCCGTCCAGCGAACGAACTTGTAATACCGTTCAGGCCGAACCGTTAGAGTGACCGGGGTTCCGTGCGGATAGGTCGTCAGCTCCGGAGATTTCGTCAGGACCGCATGGGCGGGAGTGGGGACAGTCAAAGCGTACCGGTTGATCTCGAAGTTCGCCGTCAGCGTCAGGGTCGAGTCCACGGTGAGAGCGAGCGGATTGGCGGTCGAACTGACCGTTCCACTCCACCCGGTGAAGTGGTACCCCACCTCGGGAGTCGCCGTCAGGGTCACCGCTGCCCCATACAGATAGAGTGCCTGGTCCGGACTCTTCGAGACGCTGCCATGCTCCGCCTGAACCTGAATCGGGTAGTGGGACTTGATGGCGAGAGAGTAATTGCTTCCGGCGGCGATAGCTTCGTAACCGGCATTGGGTAAGGGGATTTCGACATATTGCCCAGCACCAGAAAATGTTTCACCCCATTCCACAATCGAGCCATTGGATTTCAATCCCAGAGTGTGGCAATCACCGATCGACATGGAAACAAACTCCGAGTTGGGAGTGGGAATGTTACATTGTCCCGTTACATCCATCATTCCCCATCCGATCAATGAACCATCGGATTTCAGGCCCATTCCCACACTTCCCCCCGTTACGGCCACAAAATCATTGTTAGGCGAGGGGATCGTCACTAGGTCCCATTCGGACAACCCTTCTCCCCCCCACATCACAATGGTACCATCGGACTTCAGTCCCATGCTGTACCAGTTCATGGCCGCCACCGCCACAAAACCGGTGTTGGGATTTGGAACATTACATTCTCCTCGTCCATTTTCGCCCCAGGCCACCACCGACCCGTCGGATTTCAGGCCGACGCTGTGCGAAGGTCCAGCCGCTACCGCCACAAAACCCGTATTCGGGGAGGGAACATTACATTGCCCCCTATCGTTATTGCCAACGGCAACAATGGAACCATTGGATTTCAGGGCCAGGCAGTAATTCCCCTGTGTCGAAAAGGCTACAAAGTCATTGCTTGTATCCGGGAAGGGAGTTTCTGTCAGTGACACAATTGTCCCATTTGATTTCAGGGCCAGAGTATATTGATAGGACCCCGCTACCGCCACAAAATCTGTGTTCGGGTCGGGTATGTTGTTGACGATATCAATAACCTTGTTGGCGTCTCCCCATGCCTGTACCGCCCCTTTCGTTCGCGCATAGGTCGCCGTCAGGGTCTTCGTGGTATTCATGGTAATTGTCAACGGATCGGCCGTTTCCTGTCCCGTCGGGACGTCGCCCGTCCAGCCGGCGAACTGGTATCCCTGGCGGGCGCCCACATAAAGTTTCACCGTACTTCCCACCGGATAATCCGGCCGAACGGGCCATTGCATGAGGTAGGCTCCCCGTGGGACATTCACCGACAGCGTACAAGTCGGGATACTCTGATAGGTGGCTGAAATGGATGTAACCTGATTCTTTGCCACCGAGAGGGTCTTTGCCGACGGTTCCTGCCTGCCCGCTACCGGCTTATATTCCACAACACGAGTCCCGGCCTGAATGGATGTGGTCGTTCCGCTGTCATGCCAGACGCCTTCCATCTCGTCCGTTAATCGCCACTGGGCACCAGCCGCCACTGCTTCGGAAGGCTCAATTGTGACTTGAACGATTCCTTCTTTTTCGACCGCGAGTAGATTATCTTGCGTTCCATCTGGAGAATCTCCGACTGCCAGCATTATATAGCCGGTGTTGGGAGCCGGAGCGGGATAAACACTTGAATCTCCCCACGTCACCACCGAGTCATTGGCTCTCAAGGCCAGGCAATCATGTCCTCCTGCGGCGACCGCTACAAATCCACTGTTGGGCAGGGGAACATTGCAGGTATTGTATATATTTTCTCCCCACGCCACCACCGAGCCATCCATTTTCAACCCCAGACAGTAACCATCTCCTGTTGCCATGCCGATGAAACCCGAGTTGGGTGCTGGAACTGTACGCTGAACGTCAATGCCTCCCCACACCACGATCGAACCATCGGCTTTCAACCCCATGTTACAGGAATTCGCAGCAATGGCCACAAAGCCACTGTTGGGTGAGGGAAGTGACTTGATTGATCCCCATGAAACCACCGAACCATCGGACTTCAGGGCCAGGTTGTGCTGATCGCCCGCGACTACCGATATAAAACCGGTATTGGATGCGGGTAGAGTACACTGTCCGTCCCCGTTGTATCCCCACGCAACTACTGAACCGTTGGATTTTAAAGCCACACTGTGCTCCACTCCTGCCGACACAGCCACAAATCCACTGTTTGGAGTAGGGACAGTACATTTCCCTGCCATGGTATTTCCCCATGCGACAAGTGACCCATCTGATTTCAGCCCCAGACTGTGTTCATATCCACCTGCCACAGCCACATATCCCGTATTGGGGGATGGAACAGTATCTTGTCCATACGTATAATTCCCCCACACCCGAACAGCCCCACTCTGCGCCGCCCCAAACGTGGCCGTCAGAGTCTTCACCGCGTCCATAGTGAGAATCAGTGGATTGGCCGTCGCCTGTCCCGCCGGGACGTCGCCCGTCCAGCCGGTGAAGCGGTACCCCTGGCGCGTGCCGGCGTAGAGGGTGACGGTGGTGCCACTGGGGTAATCCGCCAGCAGGGGCGTCCGGATCAGGTAGCCCTGCGTGTTGGGTGCGGTGGCCGAGAGCGTGAAGGCCGATGCCTCCCGCGCGCCGACGGAGCAGAACAGCAGGACGCTCCAGATCAGCAGTGTTCCAACTCCTCTGAAACGATCCTCCAACCCGCTCGTTTTCCTGACGTTCCGCACAACCCCTGATTTCTGCATTTCTGTCTCCCTGCAATACGGAATTCATTACAACAGTTTGTCAAACTCCTGGGTAGAGTATCCTTTCTGTCCTGCAGGGACAATAAGAAAATGATTCCGATCAGTCTGAATCTTCCTGCTTGCTTCAGACGCCCCTCCTTTCCGGGAGGCGGCGATACCGGAAGGGACCGCCGGGGATCTTTCTCTGGTGAGAACTCCCGCCCAAACACCTTGACAATCGTCCTCCGATCCTGTGACGATAACGGTCACGGATTCTCTTTTCCCTCTTCCGGTCCCCTTGGGCGTCCGGGAAGGGACACTCTTCCGGCAAGGACACGATTCGAGATATGGA
>DAOPYU010000266.1:0-6480 GCA_035353095.1 Candidatus Sumerlaeota bacterium
GCCGATTGACGCGGCCAAGGGGATGTGGCTCTTCTACGAACAACCCGGCACCCGCTTCGAGGACCTGGCGCTGCGGTTCGTGGACATCCGCAAGCGCGCGGTGCGCTTCCCGGAACTGGGCAAGAAGGCGCTCTTTGTGGCGATCCCGACGACCTCGGGCACCGGTTCGGAAGTGACCGCGTTCGCCGTCATCACGGACAAGGAGAAGGGGATCAAGTACCCCCTGGCGGACTACGAATTGACCCCGGACATCGCGATTCTGGACCCGGAACTCACGTATTCGGTTCCCAAGTCCGTCACCGCCGATACGGGGATGGATGTGCTGTCGCACGTGCTCGAGGCCTACGTGTCGGTGCTGGCGAGCGACTACACCGATTCGCTGGCCCTGCAGGCGGCCAAGATGCTCTTCAAGTACCTGCCGGTCGCGTACGAGGACGGGAAGAACGAAAAGGCGCGCGAAAAGATGCACAACGCCAGCTGCATGGCGGGTATGGCGTTCACCAACGCGTTCCTGGGGATCAACCACAGTCTGGCGCACAAGATCGGCGGTCAGTTCCACGTGCCCCACGGCCGCGCCAACGCGGTCCTGCTCCCTCACGTGATCCGGTACAACGCCTCGCGTCCGTCGAAGTACACGGCGTATCCCAAGTACGAGTACCCGGTGGCGGACCAGAAGTACCGCGAGGTGGCCGTGGCGCTCGGCCTGCCCGCCGAGACGGTCGAGCAGGGAGTCGCAAGCCTGTGCAAGGCGGTCGAGGATCTGCGCGCCCGCTTGAACATGCCTGCCACGTTCGCCGAGTGCGGGATTTCGAAGGAATTGTATTTCGCGCACCTCGACGAAGTGGCGCTCAACGCGTTCGACGACCAATGCACAGGCGCCAACCCGCGCTACCCGCTCGTCGAGGAGTTGAAGGCGATTCTGGTAAAGGCTTACGGAGCGTGACCTGAGGAAGGAGGCGCTCTGGGTCGGAGACCACGCTTGGCCAGGGGGTCTCCGGCCTTTTTATTTCTCGAAGTGGATTATCCTCCCCGCGAATCGCCCAGCAATGGGATGAATACGCAGAGGGGCCGGAGGAATCCAATCCTCCGGCCCCTCGAACGGCCGCGATCCGGACGTGCCCTTCACCCCAACTCCCTCGAGTCCGGATTCCGGCCTTCTTCCCTCAGGCTGTCAGATCCGTTTTCTTCTTCTCGTGTTTCTGTTTGCGTTTCTCCTTGGGACTGAGCAGCGCTTTCTTCTGCACTTCCCGTTTGACCTTGTCTCTCTTGCCTGTGTCACCCATTTCCGTTTCTCCTTGATGTGTAAAGATGTGACAGAGACGGACTCCCCGTCTCGCGTTGTGGCCGAATAGAATGACTACATACTACGCCTGCCGCGTTTCCGCGTCAAGACCCTGTATCGCATAATTCTGAGACCGCATGCTCCATTTCGGAAACGGGAGTCGCGCCATTCTCCTTCGATTTTTTCGTATACCTCCCGCCCGTGTCCCCATTCAGTCCGATAAGGGGTGGGGCGGGAATGGGCGTTCCCGACGGAATGCGTAGAATAGCGTTCCGTTAAGGCGCGCGGGCTGCCGGCTGATCCGGCCCGTCGAGCGCCCCCCGGAGTCGCAATACCGGGAGAACCCCGCAGCCCCGGATTCTCTCGCGACCGTCCCCGGACCTCCCCGACCTCAAGGAGCCATCCTCATGACAACGTCCCTTTCAGACACGACCCGACGCCCGCAGCCGGTTCTGCGCGAAGTGGCCGGAATGGCCAATCCCGGCTGCGCCTGGGCGTCCTACCTCGGCGCGTCCCTCTGGCCCGCGTACCTGCCGTCGGCCGAGGGATTCTCAAGTGCGGGCGCCGCCGGACTGTTCGACCTGTACGACGAAATGGAATCCAAGGACGGCCACCTCTTCTCCGTCCTGCAGACGCGTAAGAACGGCGTGTTGAGCAGCCCGCGCAAGATGGAACCGGCCTCGGTGGCGCGCCACGACCTTCAGGTCGCCCGGTTTGTCGAGAAAGCCCTGGGCCGCATCCCGCGCTTCGGCGCCGCCCTGCTCAACATGCTCGACGCGATCGGGAAGGGGTTGAGCGTTCAGGAGATCGTATGGGAAGTGCGTGAGGGCCAGGTCTGGGTCCGCGAGTTGAAAAGCCGCGCACCGGGGCGGTTCTGTTTCGCGCCCGACGGAGCGCTGCGCCTCTCCCCCTGGGACGTCTCGCTTGAGTCGGGTGTCCCCGAAAGTCTTCCCCTTCCCGGCCGCAAGTTTCTCCGCTTCACGTTCGGTGGCCTCTACGACAACCCCTATGGCCGGGGCCTGTGCGGACGCGCCTGGTGGTACTACTGGTTCAAGAAAAACAACACCAAATTCTGGGTGGTCTATAACGAGAAGTTCGGATCGCCCACCGTCGTGGGCAAGTACCGTCCCGGCGCGTCGGAAGAGGAACGCCACCGTCTCTTCGAGGTGGTCGAGAGCCTTCAGAACGACACCGGGGTCACTGTCCCCGAGTCTGTCACCCTCGAACTGCTCGAAGCGCGCCGCTCGGGAAACGCGTCCACCTATCGCGAACTGGCCGACTGGTGCAACGACGAAATCTCGCGTCTCGTGCTCGGCGCCACACTCACCTCGAGTGAGGGCCGTCGCTCGGGGAGCCAGGCGCTGGGGCAGGTCCACGAACGCGTGCGCGACGAGTATATAGAAGCCGACGCGCGCGAACTCGAGGACGCCGTCAATTCGCAACTGGTGCGCTGGCTCGTGGACTTCAATTTCGGCCCCCAGGTCGAGGCGCCCCGCTGGACGCTCGACACCACGCGCAACGACTTCTTCGAGTCTGAAATCGCGCTCGATCGCAATCTGTTGAACTGCGGCGTTCCCCTGCCGACTCAGTATTTCTACGACAAGTACAAACGCCCCGCGCCCGCGCCAGGACAGGAAGCGTTGCGTTACGACGACCAGAACCTCTTCCAGTACCACCTGCAACACGGCCTGCTCACCGTCAACGAGGCGCGCGCCCGCATGGGCATGCCCCCCGTCCCGTGGGGCGAGGTCCGCGTCAACGCCTCCCCCAACGTCACCCGCCCGGACGAACCGGTGCCGGTCAAGGAAACGGTTTCCCCCGAAGAACGCCTGAGCGAAAGCGAAAAGGAGAGCGAAGTCTCCGAAAACTGAGTCGGAGAAGATCCACCCTGTCAACAGATCGGCCCTGTTGGCCCTGTCGGTCCGATCTGTCCTGTCCGACCGATCCGACTGATCCGGCCAATCCGTCCGATCACAATAATCAGAAAGGAGAACCCTCATGGATTACGAAATGGAAATGGAAGTGTTCCGCGCGGGCGACTATGGCCCGCGCGGCGTGTGGTCCGAAGACGATCTCGAACGGATCGCCGCGGACTACTCCCCGCAGGTTCACGAAGCCCCCATCACGCTCGACCACTCCCAGAGCGGCCCCGCCCTCGGGTGGGTACGCGCCCTGCGTCGGGTGGGCCAGGCGCTGGTGGCCCGCCTGGGCGGGCTGGACGCCGAATTCCTCAAGCGTCTCAAGGACGGCGCGTTCAAGAAACGCAGTGTGGAACTCTACCGTCAGGCGCCCGCCACCGGTCGGCCCTACCTGCGCGCCGTCACCTTCCTGGGCGCCGCCGCCCCGGCCGTCAAGGGACTCGCCGACCCCGTCTTCACAGACAATCCCGTCCCCGATCCCGTCTTTTCCGACAAATCCTCTCCCGCCCCCGTCTTTTCCGACAATCTCTCCCCCGATACCGTTTTCACCGACAATCCCCTCTCCAACCCCGTTTTCACCGACAATCCTCCCTCCACCCCGTCCACTCCGTCCACTTTGTCCACCCAGTCCACTCCCCACCCCTCCCTCCCAGACTCGGTTGCGGTTTTCTGTGAGCGGCTCCGCCGCGAAGGCCGCCTCCTGCCCAACTGGGAAGCGCAGGGGCTTCGGGCCTTCCTTGCCGCCCTCGACGACACAACTCCCGTGACGTTCGCGGGGACAGGCGGCGACTCGGAATCCGTCCCGCAGACCTGCCGCGCCTGGTTTCAGGCGTTTCTGGAGTCTCTGGCGCCCCTCGTCCCCCTCGGGGAAACGGTTCCGGCGTCCCCAATGGATCCGGACCACCCCGCCGTCTGGAGCAACTTCTCCGACCCCGGTCCTTCCGCAGCCTTCTTCGATCCCTCCTCTGTCACGCTCCACCAGCGGGTCTGCCGTCTCCGCCACACCCACCCGCACCTCTCGTACTCCGAAGCGCTCGGGGCGGTGGCCGATTTCTGAGGCCGGACGGTCGGGGCGTCTCCTGTCCCTCTGTCTCTTCGATCCAGTTTTCCCGCCGTCCCTTGGACGGTTTCCCCCACTTTCCCGATTCCTCCCAGAAAAGGAGAACCACCATGGCCCATTACATTCTCGACAAAGCCTACAAGGCCACCGATGCCGCGGGCGTTGAAGCGTACACCGTCGTGGTCCACGGCGCCAACGCCGGTGAATGCCGTTTGCCCACCGCCGCCAATGAGGGCAAGATCCTCGGCGTCACCGTCCATGCCCAGTCACTCCAGAATCACAGCGTTTCGGTCCGCAAGGCCGGGATTGCCCGCGTTGTCGCGGCGGGCGCCATCGCGCTCGGTTCGCCGGTCAACATCGCCGGCGCCACCGGACGCGTCCAGGTTGTCGGTCCCCACGCCAGTGGCAAAGCCAACTGCCTCGGGTTCGCCGAAACGGCCGCCACGGCTGCGGGCGACATCATCGAAGTGTTCATCTCTCTGCACGAACGCGCCGTCGCCACCGCGTAAGGGCCGATCGCGTCCCTTCAATTCTTCATTCAATCTGATTCCCATTCCGAGAAAGGATCGCTTCCCATGCCCGAAATCTCTCAGGTTCATGCCAGTATGGCGTTGACCAATGTCAGCGTCGCGTACAAGAATCCGGCCTTTATCGCCGACATCCTCGCCCCGCCGGTCCCCGTCCGCAAGCAGCAGGACAAATACTTCGTTGTGGACTCCGACCGCGAAACCTTCCGCTCCACGCCCGACTACCGGGCGCCCGGCGCCGCTGCCAACGAGGTGGACTTCTCCCTCTCGACCGACTCCTACTACTGCAACGACCATGCCCTCACCTCCATCGTGCCCGACGAAGAGCGCGCCAACGCCGACCCGGCCATCCAGCCGGACATTGACCGCTGCGAATTCCTGAGCGACAAAATCGGTCTCAACAAGGAGATCGAACTGGCCTCGCTCATTCAGAACACGGCCACTCTGCCGGGGCGGACCCTCTCGGGCGTTCAGATGTGGAGCGACACGAACAGCACCCCCCTCACTGACCTCGAAGCCGCGCGCGCCGACATCATCGAAGCCTGCCAGGCCGTCCCCAACACCCTCGTCCTGCCGTACGATGTGTTCGTCAAACTCCGCACCCACCCCGCCATTCTGGCCAACCTCCAGTACACCCACGGGGGTGTCCCCACGGTGGACATCCTGGCCCAGATGTTCGATGTGGAGCGCATCCTGGTTCCGCGCGCGGTTCAGAACATCGCCCGGCCCGGTCAGAGCGCTTCGATGGCCTATGTCTGGGGCAAGAACGCCTTCCTGGCCTACGTCCCGCCCCGCGCCGGACTCAAGACCCTCGCCTTCGCCCTCACCTTCTCCTGGAACAACGCGCCCGGTTCGATCCACGGACGCAGCGTCGAAAGCTGGCGCGACGACACGCGAAAAGGCACCATGATCCGCGTCCAGCGCTACTACGACCAGAAGATCGTCTGTAAGGACGCCCTCTACGTCTGGAAAAACGCCGTGGCGTGAGGTGCGATCGGAATCACCCGTATCGTCGGAAAAAGAGAAACAGGGGCGGGTTCAAAACCCGCCCCTGTTTCGACTATCCCTCGGGGATCGTTTTTTTCCCGGGAACGCCAATCTCCCGATTGGCGCGCTGAAGCCCCTCAGCCCCCTGGGGAGAAACGTCCAAACCGAATCACTTCTTCTCTTCCGGCTTTTTCTCCTCGCCCTTCTTCTCCGCCGGTGTGGTTGCGTCGGCCTTCTGATAGACCCGCACGTAGTCAATGTAATACTTCTGCGGGAAAATACTGTCGTCCATCCCCTTCTGGGCGCCCCAGTCCCCTCCGAGCGCCAGATTCAGGATCAGGTACTGCGGCTGGTCGTACGGCCAGCTGTCGCGCCCCTGGCCGTCGTTCTGGTAGGTGAAGTACTTCTGATCGTCCACGTAGAAGTCCATCTTTTCATTCGTCCAGTCGAGCTTATAGACGTGGAAGTCCGCATAGGGCTTTTCGATCTTGATCTTGCTCCCTTTGCCGGTTTTCATCACGTGGTTGTAGAGTTTGGTGTGGATGTTGGCGTTGATTTCATCCGGCTCGTACCCGACGTTCTCCATGATATCGATCTCGCCGCAGGCGGGCCAGCCCCGGTGGTCCCGGTCCTCGCCCAGGAGCCAGATCGCCGGCCAGGTCCCCCGCCCCGTAGGCAACTTCGCCCGCACTTCGATGCGTCCGC
>DAOPYU010000267.1:0-6471 GCA_035353095.1 Candidatus Sumerlaeota bacterium
GCCATCCGGATCATACACCCCCCGTCCACGCGCATAGAACCAGTGTTTCTTCCCCTCTTTGTCCTGGATTCGATATTCCACCGAGAAGGAGCGCCGGTCGGCAAGCGCCTGCCGGATGGCTTCTTGAAAAACGGGACGGTCTTCCTCCACGACCAGGGACATCAGGGTTTCCTGCCCCTCTTCCAGAAAACAGGCCGGGTCATAGCCGGTTGTGGTCAGGACGGCGTCACTGATGTAGAAGGTCAACCATGTTTCAGGTTCAAACGAGAAAATGATGGCCGGCAGGTTGCTCACCAGAGTCCGGTAGCGTTCCTCACTCTGGCGCAGTTTCTCTTCGACGCGTTCGCGTTCGGCGATCTGCTCGATCAGCATCTGGTTGTTTCCCTGCAGTTCGAGGTTTCGCCGCAGGATTCGATCGGTACGCCAACGGTATCCGACAATAATCAAGGCTCCCACGGAACCCGTGGCCAGCGAGAGGAACCACCAGGTCGCCCAGAAGGGGGGGACGATTTCCAGGGTCAGAACGGCGTCTTCCGTGCTCCAGATCCCATGACAATTGGCCCCCTGTGCCCGGAAAACATAGGTGCCCGGTTTCAGGTTCATGTAATGGGCGGAGGGCCTCTGCATGTCGGTCTCGATCCAGTCCTTGTCCACCCCTTCGAGTTTGTAGCGCAACCGGTTGTTTCTGGGGTTCTCGTAATCCAGGACCGACATCACGATCTCCAGATTTGTATCGTTGTGGGAGAGGGTGATTGACTGGGATTTCGAGACATCCCGGGTCAGCGGAATCCGGCCCCCGTCATTTTCTCCCACCCGGACCGATTCCCCGAAGAGTTTGAAGTCGCTGATGATAACCCGGGGCGTTCTGGCTGGAGGGTCGAACCAGGACGGGAAAAAGCGCAACATTCCCCCCACGCCTCCCACCATCATCTCCCCTTTGGGGGTCACGGAGTATCCCCCTTCCAGAAACTCGGGCACTTGGTGGTTGTGTTGATACTCAAACGATTGAAAGACGCCGAATTCCGGGTCCAGGCGGACCAAGGCTCCTATCGTGGTCACCCAGATGGAGGGTTTTCGCCCCGGGCGGAAGTCGCCCAGGATTCCGTACGTTTCCCGGTACGGAAGCCCCTGTTCCAACCCATAGCGAGAGAAAGTGCCGTTGGCCGGGTTGCATTTTCCCACGCCACTCCAGGAAGCGATCCAGATGGCTCCGCTGGGATCGCCGCTCAGAAGGCAATAGATGCGGTCGTCCCACAGCCCGGAGGGTTCGTCCTCCCGGGCCTGAAAGTGGACAATCTGCTGGGTCGAGGGCTCATAGCGGTAGATCCCGGCGTAACCGGTTCCGATCCAGAGTCGCCCCTCCACATCCTGGACGATGCTGCGAATCTGCTGGGCCATGCCTTCCGTTGTGTTTTCCGGGTCCAGATCCACCGGGAGAAATTGCCGGGTTCCCGGGATGAACTGTATCAAGCCTCCGCCCCATGTTCCCAGCCAGAGTCGGCGCTCTCGATCTTCGAAAATCGCCAGGACTTTTCGGTCATCCACGGCCTTTTCGGGGAGAGGGGCTTCCTGACGCCAGCTGCGGAACCGAATCGTTTTCGGATCCTTCCCGTCCCAGAGAATCTGATTCAGGCCCCCTCCATCCGTTCCGACCCACACATTGTGTCGGCTGTCCTCAAAGAGGACCGCGATCTGGTCATTGGTCAGGCTGCCCGATGTGGCCGGATCGCTTTGAAAACGGACGGTCTGACTGGGAGAACCGGCGGACGCCGCCGTGATCAGGGTCAAACCTCTTCCTGAGTTGGCCTCCGAAAGGGCTCGCGAGCCCAGCCAGAGATTGCCCGCGTGATCTTCCTGAATGGCCGTAACCGGCTCGGAAGTGGGGGCCTCCGGGGAAGGCTCGGTACCCGGTTCTTTCGGAGGGGGAATCTGGACATGGACAAAACCCGGTCCTGGATAGCCGGTATTCAGGCCGGATTCCGTTCCGACCCACAAAATGCCCGAGGGATCGCAATAGATCGGGCGGACCCGGTTGTCCGAGAGGGTTTTCTCCCGGTTACTGTCGTGGCTGTACAGGTGAAAAGAATAGGGGCTTCCCGCTTCGCCCGACTTCGTGATGCTCAAAAGGCCCTTTCCATAACATCCCACCCAGATGACGCCGTTTCGATCACGCGCGATATGCATCATGTTGCCGGGGGGGATACTGGCGGGATCGGATGGATTGTGGACAATCTGTTCGACATCGCCCGATTTCAGATCAATTCGGCTCACTCCGCCGTCCCACAGTGAAACCCAGAGGGAACCCCGGCCATCGTCCACAATTCCATTCGGTATGGCCCCGCTGAGCGAACGGGTGTCCCCTTTCTTGTGGACGTATTTTGCCGCCACGGTGAACGAAGTGGCCTGAGTGTCCGCCGCGCGATAGCGATACAGATTCCCGTTCTCGTAGGCGACCCACAACAGGCCTTCACTGTCCCACAACAGGTGGTTGATATGGCGTTCCGACGATTTTGCCGTTTCCGGCGTTTTAATCCGCACGCCGCGAAACGTGTCGGTCTGGGGGTCATAGTACTCGATCGTTTCCCCCCGGCCCGCCCAGAGGCGTCCGGTGGAATCCACGGTCAGAGGGCGGTTCTTTGAGATTCCGGAGATCCGGCTGTTGCTGGTGGTGTCGCTTGCGTAGTGGGCAAAGGAACCCTGGCCGCCCTGTGTGGCCAGAACGACTCGGTTCACGCCGGTGGCTGTCGCGACCCAGAGGGTGCCGTCTGGCGTTTCGGCCAGTCCCCGGATGTGCGAACTGCTCAGACTGCTGGAGACCTGTTCGTCATGAAGGAATGTGGTGAACGAGACCCCGTCAAAGCGATTCAGACCGTTGATGGTCCCGATCCACATGATCCCCTGATGGTCCTGCAGGATACTGGTCACGAACCGATTGGAGAGTCCCTCTTCAACGAAATAACGATTGAACGGCATGTCGCTGGTTGCCGCCGGAACTGCCGGGCTGGCGCTCAGCCATCCCAGAAGCATCCCCAGCAGGCAGCACACCCGCTTCACCCATCTTTGTTGGGGGATGTGGACGTTGAAAAACGAGCGATCTGGAAAACCGATTTCCATTTTTTCAGCAGTCCCGCCCTTTCGCCCCAAAGAGACACGGCAATCCCTCGGGATTGTTTCTGACCGAAAAGAAAAGAAAATCCCCTCCGTTCCCAATCGTCCTTGAGATTACAGCACGTGCATAGCCAAGTCAAGCAACAACAGGGATTCCAGCACTTTTGGCTCGACTGGGGCTCAAGAAAACTGTTGACATTTCCTCGCTGGGGGAGAAAATGGCAGCTCCACGGCTGTGGATGAAGGGCTTGGGCAGTCGGGCAACCCGGAAGAGGTGACCTTCTGTAAGGCTTAACTCTAATAAATTGAAAGGAACAAGATCATGACAGTGAAGATCGGTATCAATGGTTTCGGACGAATCGGCCGCCTCGTTTTCCGCGCCGCTTTCGAGTCCGGCAAAGTCGAAGTGGTCGGCATCAACGACCTCGTGCCCGTGGAAACGCTGGCGCACCTGTTGAAGTATGACTCCACCCACGGCCATTTCCAGGGCACCGTGGAAGTCGTGGACGGCGGCATGGTCGTCAACGGCAAGAAAATCCGCTGCACCGCCGAAAAAGACCCCGCCAGCCTCAAGTGGAATGAAATCGGCGCCACCGTCGTCGTCGAGAGCACCGGCTTCTTCACCAAGCGCGAAGGCGCGGCCAAGCACATGGCCGCCGGCGCCAAGAAAGTTATCATCTCGGCTCCCTCCCCCGACTGCGACCACACGATCGTGCTCGGCGTGAACGACAAGACCTACGATGCCGCCAAGCATGACGTCATCTCCAACGCCTCGTGTACCACGAACTGCCTGGCGCCCGTCTGCCGCGTCCTGCAGGACAAGTTCGGCATCGTTCGCGGTCTGGTGACCACCATCCACGCCTACACCAACGACCAGCAGATCCTCGACTTCGCCCACAAAGACCTGCGCCGCGCGCGCGCGGGCGCTCTGAGCATGATCCCCACCACGACCGGCGCCGCCAAAGCCGTCTCCCTCGTCATGCCCGAGTTGAAGGGCAAAATGGACGGAATGGCGATTCGTGTCCCAACGCCCAACGTCTCCGTGGTGGATCTCGTGGCCGAACTGGCCACCGACGCGACCGCCGAGCAGATCAATGCCGCCCTCAAGGCGGCCGCCAACGGCCCGATGAAAGGCATCCTGAACTACTGCGACGAACCGCTGGTCTCGGTTGATTTCAACCACTGCCCCGCTTCCTCCTCCGTGGACTCCCTGTGTACCAAGGTCCTCGAAGGCCGCATGGTCAAGGTCATTTCCTGGTACGACAACGAATGGGGTTACAGCAACCGCACGATTGACCTGGCCGTCATGATCGGCTGATTCGCCTCTTTTCCCGCAATCTCGGGGAATTCGGAGAAGTGAATTCAAAGAAGTAAAACCTGATCCCCCGGAGAGTGTGTCTCTCCGGGGGATCTTGATTTTTGCCGCCGGCTCGCGCGCGAGGGGAACGCCTGAACGGAATTCGCCCCTGAATTGGAATCGAAAAACCCCGGAAGACCCGGAACACGGCGCAGCGGAACCGCAACCAGAATGTAAACCACGAAAGACACGAAACACTCGAAAAGACGCGGTTTTCGTGTCCTTCGTGCCTTTCGTGGTTAAAACATCGGTTTCTGCATCCATCTGCTTGATATGTAGTAAAAGAGACACGAAAACCGCTTCTGCTGACAGGATAACAGGATTTACTGGATTGGGAAAATTTCGATTCGTATCCTGTCATCTTGTTATCCCGTCCCTTTTTTCCCGAGTTTAATTTCGTGATTTCTTTCCTTCATCTCTCTTGCATCCCTTTCAGTCGTTCTATTTCGGGGACGCGTTTGAGGCAGGGGTGCTGGGAGTTTGCGGTGGAGGAACTTTTCGGCTCTCCTCGGGGTTCCAGGGGGGAATCGAAACGTAGAGGGACTGGAACGGGGTGTCGGGCCGGAGGGTTTCGTCATTTTTCCCCTGTGCCGCATCTATTTCCTTCTGGAATTCATAGAACGCTTTCTGCCTCGGGTCTTTCAGAAGTACCCGGGTGATGAGGAGGTATTCGTCCGTCTGGATGAAATAGGGGGCGAATGCGGCCAGGTCCGTGTCGGGTTTCGTGTAGGGTTTCAGGTCCTCGATATTTTCGGGAGCCCGTCCCTCGTTCCGGGGATCGTGACGGTAGGCGCTCAGGACCTGGGTGAATGAACTCGGCGGGTCCACACACCACCAGGCGGTGGACCAGCTGGCCGAGGTCTGGGGGTCTTCCAGAACGGCCTTCTGGTCGTGCGGGGTCTGTTCGACGACCGTGTGAAGCGGTTCCATCCGGACGAGGGTCCAGAACCGTTCGGAGTTGGGTTTGAAGGTTTCGCCGAGGTAACGGGGGATCATCTCCTCGACCGACGCGGGGTACCGCCCGTGTTCGCGCCGGTACCGGGCGGCGGCGAACGCCAGGCGGACCTGGCCAATCGTTTCGTTAAAGAATTCCGGCGATACCTCATCCAGTTTCATGGAGGAAAAGGCGGACTGAGGGGGTTCGGAACTCGGATTCCGGGGACGGGCGCTCGGGGATTCCTTCAATTCTCCGAACAGGGCCGTGGACAGGTATCCCGGTTTCTCGATCAGTGTTCCCCGCGAATCGTAGGCCAGGGCATCCTGCATCAGAAAGTCGTCAAAGGACGAAAAGATTCCGGAAGAACCGGTGATGGGGGTGTCGTCACGGCTATGTCCCATGCCCAGAAGCGCCAGTTCCTGGATCGTCTGGGCTTTTCGGTATTCGGTCGTGTCCTGATGGATCAGAGCGGTCATTTTCCGGTCCAGGGTCCGTTGCAGGACTTGGAAAGACTGGTGGTCAATAACACTCATGGTGCGCAGAAAAGCCTTTCCCCAAACAGACTCCTCCTCATCATGTTGATGGGAGAGGGTCCGTTCTTCCAGAGCAAGGACGATATTCTCCCGGCTCCGATTCAGATTGAGGATACTCAGTTCCGAGTATTCCTGGGGCGAGAGGGGCCACGAGGCCAGGGTGGTGGCCGTCCACTCCAGAATCTCTTCCGGAACCCGTGGGTCGGAAGCGATCCACGACAGGAACCGCTCCAGAGTCGGCATCATTTCGATTCGGAAGGAGTCGTGAGGGTCCGGCTGAAAATAATAGGTTCCGTACAATCGGACATAGCGTTCGACGAGGGTGGACGCCTTGTCGGTGTCCCCGTTCTGGAGTGCCCGATAGAGAACCAGATAAATCAGGCTGTCAAGCGGATGTTGAGGACTCCACTTTTTTTCGATGAAAGTGGAAGACGGGCCGTCTTCCTCATTCCACCGTGGATCCAGAAAGAGGCCTTCCAGTCGGTCCATATCCCGGATCGTCCAGATGCCCTTTTGAATCAGGGCCGGGTCGTCCA
>DAOPYU010000268.1:0-6470 GCA_035353095.1 Candidatus Sumerlaeota bacterium
CGGCTGCGCGGCACGGACTGCCGGGTGACCCGGACCGAACCGACCGAACTGGCCGCCGCCTATTCGGTCATGGCCGAGGTGAGCAACCTGATGAGCTACTGCTGGGCATAACATCCGGACCTTCCGGATTTTCCATAAGACCTCTCGCTCCTAACACAGAATCGGCCCTCCAGACTGCCTCCCGGAGGGCCGATTCGCTTTTTCGCGGACGCCGGCGCGTACTTCGTTATTTACCGAGTAAGTTTTCGCCCTGCGGCCCCTCGGGTTTCTCAGGCGCGTTAAGAACCGGCGGTGCATAGAGCATCTCCGGCGTGGAAACCGGGGGCCGGTTGGATTCCCCCGGCCCTTCCAGTCTCTTCTGGGCCTGAATATTCTCTTCCGGGGCATGAGTCTTCGGGGTGGCGCGTTTGACCTCTTCCGCCGCCGGATTGTTAGACTTTGGCGGTTCCGCGGCGAAGAGGGACGTCTGGAGAACCGCCAGTCGGGACCGGGCCGTCAGCGCTTCGAACGAGTCGGGGGCATAGGTCTGCGCAAGGTGTCCGTACACCTTCTTCGCCTCATCCATCTGATTCAATTCCTCGCAACAGAAACCCAGCGTCAGTTCCACCTTGGCCGCCAGCGCATAGTCCGAATAGACCTGAATGAACGCGCGCAGAAGCGGCTGCGCCTCCTTTGCACGGCCCAGGGCGGCGAGGCATTCCCCCTTCAGGTCCAGAGCCTTCTGAAGCGTCCGGACAGAAGCATTTCCCCATTCCACCCCGTTGAGCTGGTCCAGCGCCCCCTGATAGTTGCGCAACCGCATCAGGCAAGTCGCCACCTGAAGGTGGAAAACCGGTTGTGTGACGCCCGGTCCCTGTGCCAGCGCATAGGCCTTGAACGCGTCGAGCGCGTAGGGGAAATCCTGAGTCTTGACAAATGTTTCGGCGAGCGCCAGCGCGCTCTTGCGAGCGGCCAGCGTTTTCGGGTCGCGCTGGATGACACGATAGAATCCCTGAATCCGTTGCTCGGAGGTTTCCTCCTGAAACAGGGACGCCCGGAACAGGATCTCGGGAGTCAGCGGCGAGTTCGGGAAGGCTTCCGCCAGGGCCGCCAGTTGCCGCACCATCTCGGCTTTCTGCCCCTGCTGGGCCTTCTGCGTCAGGACCTGAATGCGCTGGTACAACGGCTGGTCCTCCGGCTGGAGCGATGCCACCGGGTCGGAAGCCGGAGATTGAAGGGCCGCATCCGCAAAAATTCTGGACAGGATCAACCGTTTCGAGTTCTCCGGTAGAGCGGGGTCCACCGGAATCGAAGCCCCCGCACTTTCGGGCGAACTGGCGCGCACCCACTCCGCCACCGCCGGATCCACCGGCCCCGACTGAGAAGGCGCAGCCTCCTCGACCGGTTGAACCTGTGTCCCCGGTTTCGGTTGCGAAACCGGGTTGACCGGTTGGGGCGCCGGAGTCGGTTTCGACTCGGGCAGAGGCGTCGGGACTGGGACCCTCTGAGGCTCCGGAGTGGGAGTCGGCCGGAGAGCCGGTTCCGGTGTCGGCGTTGGTGTGGGTTTGGGGGTCGGAACCGGCTTCAGGCCAGGTTCCGGAAGGGGCGTCGGCACCAGGATCGGCTGCGGCGTCGGAGTAGGAGTCATTCTGGGGACCGGAGTGGGCGTGGGCGTCGGTGTCGGCTTGGGCTGTTCCGGCGCGAGCGATTTCGGCTCCGGAGTCGGTGTGGGCCTGGGAGTTGGCGTCGGAGTGGGAGTCGGACTCGGCGTCGGTTTGGGCGTCGGAGTCGGACTCGGCGTGGGCGTCACCCGAGGTGTTGGCGCGGGAGTCGGTGTCGGCTTGGGCTGTTCCGGCGCGAGCGATTTCGGCTCCGGAGTCGGTGTGGGCCTGGGAGTTGGCGTCGGAGTGGGAGTCGGACTCGGCGTCGGTTTGGGCGTCGGAGTCGGACTCGGCGTGGGCGTCGGGGTGAGTTTGGGTGTGGGGACCGGGGTTGATACCGGAGTCGGAACCGGTTGGGTCTTCAGGGTTTCCGTGGTGGCGCGCGGCACGTTTGCGTCGCGCCCCTGTTTATCGAGTTCCTTTTGAATCAGCTTATTGAGAGCGCCCTTCTGCGCGGAGCCCTCCGAGGGGTTGCCCTGGGGGGGCGTTTGGACCGGCGTTTTTTCGAGTTCTTTCTGGATCAGCTTGTTGAGCGCTCCACCCGCCGAGGTCCCGGTCGTGGGCTTGTCCTGGGGAGAAGCCGGCAGGGCGGGCCGGATGGATTGGGGCTGGTCCTGAAGAAAAACCTTGAGGCGGGTCTGTCCATCGGCGGACGGAACGGTCTGGACTTTCAACGGGCTGGTCGGGGCCTTTTTCGAGTCTCCCGAAGTCCCCTCTTTCTGAGGAGCCGGTGTCTGTTGGGCGCCCGGTTGGGGCGTGGCCTTTGCCGGGGGCGGAGGCGTTTGCGCGGCCAGAGATGTTGCCAGCAACAGAATCAGAACCAGCCCCGAGAAAGAGAACCGGGTCTGACGCATCCACAGGGGACTTGTGCGGCGCCGAAGCGCCCAGATGGAAGGAGACAACACGAACCGAGTCATGGCAACAGGCCTTTCCACTCAACGCTCAACTATCGCACGGCGGCTCCGGTCAAAGGGGGCCGGAGACGCCTCGGGGATCGAATCGCAACCGTCTGGCAGAGACAACCGCCAACCGGACTTCTCATCGGTTTTCCCCCCCGGCGGGTTGAGCGCTTTACAGTGCATCGGGGAGGGAGGGGACTCGCTTTTCCTCGGGAATCACTTCCTTCATCGGGACGGCCCGTTTATTGGTCATGATACGATAGGGCGCGGGCCGGGTCAGATTCGAGGCCGCGGACAGTTGCGACTTGAGATAATACACGATACCCTTATAGATACTGTCGGCTAACCTGTCAAGGAAAGCCGGATCGAGCAGCAGCATTTCATCTTCCGGGTTGGAAATGAAAAGAGTTTCGACCAGGGTCGCCGGCATGTGGGGCGCCCGACGCGTGACCCGCAGGTCGCGCTGCGCCACCGGTTTACCCGACGGGGGTCGCCGGGCAATGCGCGGCAGTCCTTCATAGAGGGTGGCGGCAAACTCCTCCTGAGGATCGTAGGAGAAGAAGGTCAGAGGTCCCCGCGCCTGCGAGGGATCGCCATCCTCGCTGATGGAGTTGGCGTGAATCGAGACCAGAAGATCGGCATTGCTTTTGGCGATGGCCTCGGCATGTTTGTCGAGACTCACATAAATGTCCCCTTCGCGCAGCGTTTCCACTTCGGCCCCGGCCGCCTTCAGCCGCTTCTGCAGCAACAGGGTCACGGCCAGGTTGGCGTCCGATTCGGTGAGACCCGTGGCCCCGATGGCGCCCGAGTCCATCCCGCCATGACCGGGAGACAACAACACCTTGATGCCCTGCAGCGGCTTGGCTGGGTTTGTACTCAGTTTGGGAGGCGGCCGCAGGGCGAGTTGAATCCGACCCGCCGATTCGGAACGGATCTGAAACCCCCAGGCTTCCCTACATTTGAGCGTGAAGGTAAAAACCACGGTCAGGTTGTCCGGACGGGTACAGGTGATCTTCTCGATCAGGGGGTTGCCGGTGACCTGTTTTTCCAGTTGCTCGGCCAGACTCCCCGTGGTCTTGCGGTTCTTCGGGTCCACGGTAAACTCCGGTCCCTGAAGATCCCAGAGGGTGAAGGTCACGGTGTTTTGCCCGTGGGGCGCCTCAACCAGCAGAGGCAGCGGACGGTCGTAGGGCCGGGGAGCCGTCGAGGCCGCCCCGGTTTTCCCGGCGGGCGGGTCCGTCTGTTGCAGGTCGAGCGTCAGCAAGGCTCCGCCCTCGAATCGCGGGTCGCCGGTCAACGCGATCCCCGCTATCCGGGCCGCGGCGCCCTTGTCGCGCGGGTTGCGAAGACTGGCCGGCAGGTCCGGCGTACCGAGCAGCCGGACATGACTGGTGGGAATCCAGGCGGATTTCGATTTCCCGAGCCGAATCCGGTATTTGTCTCCCTGGCGCCCCACCACCTCGAGCCGCGTCCGGGCATCCACGTAATTGAGCCGCCGGGCGCCCCAGTTGTGTTTGAACAGGGGGGTCTCATCTTCTTTCACTTCGACATAGGACTGGGTGACCGGTTGCCAGACGGTCGTCAGGGACCCGTTGGCCAGCGCCTCGACCGTCTCGGGCTGACGCTGCGGAGTCGGGTCCACGGGTTCCTGCAGGAACAGGTGGATGGGCGCCTGCTGGAACTGGTCCGTGGCCAGAGCCGTATAAGTCCCTTCATAGAGCCCGGCATACTCGACCTCGCCATCTATCTGAGGCAGTTCCTGCATGGGGATGCGGTCGGAACGGTCCCCAATCTGGAACCAGGCACGGGCGCCCGGACTACCCTTGAACCGGACCCGCACGGTGTCGCCCGGCAGGAGTTCCACCGCGCCGTTGGGTTCGGACACCCCGTTGGGCAGAATACACAACGGGGTGGCGGGTAAAGAAGACGGGGCTGCCGAGCGATATGTGTTCTGGCCATAAATCGTGACACTTTTCGTGGTGGTAACGCCCTTCCACGAGGCTCGGAAGACAAACGTGTTTTTCCCGCGTTCCAGATGCAGAACGCCGGCAAACGCCCCGGTGGGAAAAACCGTTTCGGGTTTTCCGTTGATCGTGAGCGTGGCCCCCGGTTCCGTGCATCCCAGAAAAGCCGCCTGGGAATTGAACGCCTTGCCGCTCACCGGCATCTTAAGTCGCAGGGCCGGACCGGAACCGGCGCTGGCATCTTGAATCTTGTCCCATTCCTTGCGCCGCAGTGAAGGTTCCTCCCCGGTCTGTGCCGGGACCGAAAAAACAGGCAACAGGAACAAGCAGCAGAGTGGGAGGAAATGAAACCGGAAGGGGGTGGGTATCGGCATCCAGACAATCTCACAAAGATTCTATCGGCAGCGGAAACACTCCGCTTGCGTCAGAAAATTCTGGCAGGATCGAACAGGAAAAGCAACGGAAGATTCCCCAAATATCAAGACGCCCTCAATCCTTCACGTTTCTGTCGCCCCTCCGGGGCTTGATCATATTTTACGGCCTTATTCCGTGGGTTCCCTTCGGTCACCCACGGCTACTCACCGCCGCCCCCTCCGGGGGCTGAAAACAGGGAAAAATTCTTTATCTTTCGAGCCTTCATATCTAAGATGAAGAATCAAGGAAGACGCGGAAAAAAGACGAAGGGCTTCGGAACAGGAACTCCTCTTTGTCCGGCGAATTGTGCGGTTGTCGTTTGAGGGGGGGATGCCGGAAAGTCCCCCGTCCTGAAAAAGTGGGGATGACCCGGAGGTGGCACGGGCGTCCCGCCCGTGAATGGCCAACGTTTTCGCCGGCCGGGGCGGGGATTTCGGGTCTTTTGTTCCGGAGCCCCTTCATGGGCGGGACGCCCATGCCCCCTCAAAACCGCCGACCTCTCTGTGTGAAGGCCCGAAGAGGGGAATTCTATAATCGCTGAAAACCGCAGTTGACCGCCTATCGTCCGGTTTTTCTTTCAGGCGGGCGAGACGCCCGCCCTCCCAGAAAGGCCGTTTTTATGCGAAGAAAGCGGTTCCTGGGACCGCCAATCTCCTGATTGGCGCGGTCCAATCCCTCACCCGAAAGGGGAGGGGGCCAAAACCGTTTTCGCCCCATCGCGGAAGAACAAAAGACTCGTTTTCTGCCCTCAACTGCGGTTTTCAGGATAATCCAAGGTTAGCCAGACAAAAAGGAGTTCCTGCGAACTCGATGATCCCGATCCGACGGGCCGTGTTTTTTCCCCGCCCTCAATACTCCATCCGCATCTTGACGCCGCGGTCGTGGAGGTACTGTTTGAGGTCGCGGCAGGTGTACTCGCCATAGTGGACCATACTGGCCACCAGGGCCGCGTCGGCGTGGCCTTCGGTGAGGACGTCGTAAAGATGCTCGGGCTTGCCCGCCCCCCCCGAGGCCACGATCGGAATCCCCACGGAATCGGCGATCAGGCGCGTCAGGGTCAGTTCGTACCCTTCCTTGGTCCCGTCGGCGTCAATCGAGTTGATGACCAGTTCGCCCGCGCCAAGCGCTTCGCCGCGCCTGGCCCATTCGAGGGCGTCCACCCCCATTGGGGTGCGTCCACCGTTGATGACGATTTCATAGCCCGAGGGGATCTGAGGCGTTTTCGGGACCCGCAGCACATCCATCGAGAGAATCGTGTTCTGGTTGCCGATGGACCGGGCGATCTCGGCGATGAGTTCGGGCCGCTTGACGGCGGCGCTGTTGACGTTGATTTTCTCGGCCCCGGCCATGCGCAGGCGCGTAGCGTCCTCGACGGTGCGGATACCGCCTCCAACCGAGAAGGGGATGAAGACCTGCTGGGCCACCTTTTCGACCACGTCAATCATGATACCCCGATTGTCGCTCGACGCGGTGATGTCGTAGAAAACCAGTTCGTCGAGGCCGTCGAGGTAATACTCGCGGGCTTTTTCGACCGGATCGCCAATGTCCTGCGT